>JAYKGU010000292.1:0-21458 GCA_035285585.1 Synechococcales cyanobacterium | reverse complement strand
AGCGGGCGCGGGAAGGAATCTTCCTGGCGTTCCAGTCTCCCCTGGAGATTCCTGGGGTTTCCAACCTGGACTTTTTGCGGGTGGCGTTTAACGCCAAGCGCAAGCACCAGGGTGAGGAAGAGCTGGACGCCTTTGACTTCGATGAAATTGTCCGGGAAAAGCTGGGCGTGGTAAAGATGGACCCGGCTTTCCTGAGCCGCAGCGTCAACGAGGGCTTCTCGGGCGGCGAAAAGAAGCGCAACGAAATTCTGCAAATGGCGCTTCTGGATCCCACCCTTTCCATCCTGGACGAAACCGACTCTGGATTGGACATTGACGCCTTAAAAATCGTCGCCAACGGCGTCAACCAGCTCACCCGCCCCGACAATGCGGTGGTGCTGATCACCCACTACCAGCGGCTGCTGAACTACATCGTGCCCGACTACGTCCATGTCATGGATGCGGGGCGCATTATTCGCACAGGGACGAAGGAACTGGCTCTGGAACTGGAAGAGCGGGGCTACGACTGGGTGCTGGAGGAAGCCAAGGCGGGGGTCAGCGCGTCATGACGATTCAGACCATGCCCACCAATGCGGCTCCTGGAAGCACTTCAATTAAGGTTGATCGGGCCGCCTACTTTGCTCGGCTGCTGGAACTGCGGCAGGATTTGAACCCAGATCTAAGCGCTGAAGTGGCTGGCTGGCTGGCGGAGGTGCGTCAGCGGGCGCTGGCGGAGGTGCGATCGCACGCTATCCCCACTACCCGCGACGAAGAATGGCGCTTTACTGACCTCGCGCCCCTGTTGGCGGTTGAATTTCAAACCAGTCAGGGACAGGCGGCGGCGGTGGAACCTGAGATGATTCAGCATTTGCTGCTGCCGGAGGCTTCCCAGACCCGTTTGGTCTTTGTCAACGGACGCTATGCTCCCTGGCTGTCTGCGGTGGCGTCGCTGCCCCAGGGGGTTTGGGTGGGTAGTCTGTCAGACGCAGATTTGCTGGCAGCGTTACACAGCGACTTGCCCGCTTACCTGGGTCAACAGCAGGCCCTGGAGCAGACGTTTACGGCCCTGAACACCGCCAGCCTCTCGGATGCAGCGGTGGTCTGGCTTCCCAGGAATACGGTCTTAGAAACCCCCGTTCACCTGCTGTTTCTCTCAACCGCGACAGACACGCCTCTCCTGGCCCAGCCCCGCTGTTTAGTGGTAGCCGCACCCAACAGTGCGGTCACCCTGGTGGAAGACTACGCTACCGTGGGAAGTGGCGTTTGTTTTACCAATGCCGTAACGGAGATCTGGCTGGCGGAGAATGCCCAGGTGAGCCATACCCGACTGCAGCGCGATCGCCCCACCGCTTTTCACATCGGCAAGACCGCCGTTTCCCAGGAAAAGACCTCTCGCTATACCTGCAATGCCATTAATTTGGGAGGGGCGATCGCCCGCCACAACCTGGAGATCTTCCAGACGGGTGAACAAACCGAGACGATCCTAAACGGGTTAACCCTGGCATCCGGTCAGCAGCTCAGCGACACCCACAGCCTGATCGCCTACAGTAAGCCCTACGGCATGAGCCGTCAGCTGCAGAAGTGCATCGTCGGGGACCAGGCCCACACCGTTTTTAACGGCAAGGTGCGGGTGCCCCAGGCCGCCCAGCTCACGGACGCCGGACAGCTCAACCGCAATCTTTTACTCTCCCCCAGGGGCCGGGTAGACACCAAGCCTCAGCTCGAAATTGTGGCGGACAACGTTAAATGCACCCACGGCGCAACCGTCAGCCAGCTAGCAGCCGATGAGGTGTTTTACCTTCAGAGCCGCGGCATTGACGCCGCCAGCGCCCAGGCGTTGCTGATCTACGCGTTTGCCGCTGAAGTCATCGAAAAAATTCCCCTTCCCTCGCTGAAGCAGAGCCTCTCCCAGGTCGTCGAGAACCTGGCCCAGTAGCTCCTTCCTGCTGTTCGCCTCCGTTAGAAACCCCAATAGTACCCATGACTCTCACCCAAGCTAGAACCCTCGCCGCCGCCACCCGCCCAGACTTTCCCATCCTCCATCAGACCATCCACGGCAAGCCGCTGATCTACCTGGACAATGCGGCCACGTCCCAAAAACCCACCGCTGTCCTGGAGGTGCTGGAGCGCTACTACAAGCAGGACAACTCCAATGTGCATCGGGGCGTCCACACCCTGAGTGCGCGGGCCACGGATGCCTACGAGGGGGCACGGGACAAGGTGGCGGCGTTTGTGAATGCGGCCCACCGGGAAGAGATTGTCTACACCCGCAACGCCAGTGAGGCCATCAACCTGGTGGCCTACTCGTGGGGGCTGAACTTCCTCCAGACAGGGGACGAAATTATCCTCTCGGTGATGGAGCACCACAGCAACCTGATTCCCTGGCAACTGATTGCCCAGCGGACAGGGGCGGTGCTGAAGTTTGTGGGTCTGAATGAGAACGAAAGCTTTGACCTGGAGCAGTTCAAGTCGCTAGTTTCTGACAAAACCCGGCTGGTGGCAGTGGCTCACGTCTCCAACACCCTGGGCTGCGTGAACCCTGTACAGGAAGTGACCGAAATTGCCCACCGCCACGGAGCCAAGGTGCTGGTTGACGCCTGCCAGAGCATCCCCCACATGCCCGTGGACGTACAGGCCATCGACTGCGACTGGCTGGTGGCGTCGGGCCACAAGATGTGTGCTCCCACCGGGATTGGCTTTTTGTATGGCAAGCGATCGCTCCTCCGCACCATGCCTCCGTTTCTGGGAGGCGGCGAGATGATTGCCGATGTTTTCCTCGAAAAATCCACCTACGCCGACGTGCCCCACAAGTTTGAGGCGGGAACGCCCGCCATTGCTGAGGCGATCGCCCTGGGGGCAGCGGTGGATTACCTCACGGACATTGGCATGGATCGCATCAGCGAATATGAGCACGAGCTGACGGCCCATCTGTTTCAGCAGCTCCAGACCATTCCCGAGGTGCGGGTTTACGGTCCCGCCCCCGACCAGGAGGGTAAAGGCCGCGCGGCCCTGGCGTCGTTCACTACGGGAACCGTCCACCCCCACGATCTGTCCACCATTCTCGACCAGGCCGGTATCGCCATTCGTGCCGGACATCACTGCACTCAGCCACTCCACCGCCACCTGGGGGCGCAGTCTACAGCACGGGCCAGCCTTTACTTCTACAACACCCACGAGGAAATTGATGCGTTCATCGCCGCCCTGAAAGAGGCGATTGACTTTTTTGGTGGTATTTTTGGTTAGACCCAAAAGCCAGCTCAAAAGGACAGCCCATGAAACTGCTGCGGCTTCTGCTTATTCCCCATTTCTGGCTCGCGGCGGCGCTGAGCTTCAGTGGGGTTCTCCCGGCTCAGGCGATCGCCACTGACCGCCGCCTTGCCCAAAGTTCAACCGATCCCCGGGCAGAAGCCCAGCAACTCCTGGATGAGGGTAGCGCCCGCATCGAGGCCGGTGATGTAAATGGGGCGATCGCCGCCTGGCAGCAGGCCCTCGACCGTTACCAGCAGCTAGGAGATTCCTTGGGAGAGGCCAGAACGCTGGGGAATCTGGGCTATGCGGCCAATGCCATTGGTGCCCATGAGCAGGCGATCGCCCTCTACCAAATTGCCCTGGGGCTGGCCCGTGACCTGGAAAATCCGGCAATGGAGCTGAACTTTCTGGCTAACCTGGGGCTGGCTCATTCGGCCCTGGGGCAGTCGGAACTGGCGATCGCCGCCTATGAAGAAGCCCTGCCGCTGGCCCAGGCTCAGGGGAACCGGGGCGGGGAAGGGGCGATCGCCGGAGGCATCGCTCTGGTTTACGAGCAGATGGGTGACTACGAACAGGCACGGGCATTTTATCAAATCATGCTGGACGTGGCCACCGAGCAGGGTGATACGGCAACGGCAGAGACAGCCCAGACCGGCATCAACCGGATCGAGGAAGTGCTGGCTAACCCTTAGGAGATTTTTAAGAATGATCCTACCGGACGACGTAGGGGCAAATGGCCATTTGCCCTTACCAACCGTTCAACCGAGGGTAAGTTTTTTCCTGGAAATCTCCTTAAACCACCGTAATTCCCTCCGTCCGAGAAGTTGTGGACAGAACTGTGGTGATCTCCCCAGAGGGAAGGGACGGATTTGCACTGAGCATCAGTGCAATCACGCCTGCTACGTGGGGTACCGCCATCGACGTGCCGCTCAGGGGAAACGGCAGGCTCGTAAAGGGCAGGAGCGAGAAGACGCGAACGCCGGGAGCCACCACGAAGTTGGGTAGGGAATTTCCCAGACTGGGGTTGCCCATGGGGTTGGAAAAATCAGCCATCTTCAGGGTTTCGTCCACGGCACCGACCACGATCCCTAAATTTCGCGTGGAGGCCCAAAATGCGGGTTCCCCCGACTGGGTGCTGCCCAGTTCCTGGCGCTCATTTCCCGCAGCAATGACCACTGTCACACCGCGTCTGGCCGCCAGCTTGAGTGCTCGCCGTAGCGGACGCCCCACCTTAGTGCCGGGATTGGCCCCCAGGCTGAGGTTAATCACATCCGCGCCGTTTTTGGCAGCATAGCGAATGCCTTTAGCAACTTGAAACTGCGTGCCCCGGCCCGACCCGTCTAACACCCGCACCGGCATAATTTGAGCATCGGGCGCGACGCCAGTTACCCCTTCCCCATTGCGCGTGGCTGCTACGATGCCTGCGACATGGGTGCCGTGGCCGTTGCGATCGTCAGGGGAGGGGCGATCGCGCGTGAAGTCCCAGCCATTGACATCGTCCGCATAGCCGTTATTGTCATCGTCAATGCCGTTGTCGGGGATTTCATCCAGGTTGCGCCAGATATTGGGGGCCAGATCGGGGTTATTGAGATCGACCCCCGTATCCACCACCGCCACCACCGTACCCTGGCCCGTGAAGCCCTGCTGCCACACCTGGGGTGCCCGTACCTGTTCTAAATTCCAGGACTCCATTTCCCGCTCTGGGGCATCGGTGGCGGGGATAGGTGGAGAGGCGATCGCCGCTGCCACTGCCGCCTCGGCATCCACTAGCCCAGCCCCATAGGAAAAGCTAAAGTCCAGCACGGATGGCGTGAACGCCCGCGCCCGCAGGCTGTACTTTCCGGTTTCCCGACTACCGTAGCTGGTCACCCGCACCAGGTAGTCTACCCCTGGCTGGACGATAAACGTCAGGCGGGAGTTAGTGGTTTGAGCGATGCCGTTGAACGAGTCGTCGTTTTGAAACAGCAGTTCCTTCGTATCGGCATTGAACACCTGGAGAACCGTGTCAAACCGGGTCGAATTGAGCTTGAGATGAATCTGCTGTTTATCCCTGACGTTTCGAAGCTGGTAGTCATCGGCAAATCGGCCCGGTCGCACCTTATTGAGCGGATCATCATCAGTCAACTGGCTCTGTCGCCGTCGCCCTGGCCTCAAGATTGCGGTCGGGCGATCGCCCCCATCGCCGCGAAAGCTGACCCCTAAAGGTTCTCCTAAAACTCCTTCATCTGATTGGGGAAGTGGATTTCCCTGGGGCGATCGCCACTGCCGCAGCTGTCCCAGTCCCGACAACGACAGGGACGGCAGAGAAGACTCGACATCATCCCAACCGAAAGAGGGCACATCATGAATTCTCTCGGACGACTTCTGTGACGTCCGATACGTCAATTTTGCGTGTAGATCCATAGGATTGGAACTGAGAAGCGGATGAAGGGCCAGTAATCACACGGACTGCCTCAATAATGGCAGAAGCAATCAAAAACTGGGGCTAAAAACTTCTGGAGGGCCAGGGTTCTCTGTCAGGAGAGATCGACCCCAGGCAAGTTAAGGTGATTTCTTGAAATGAAATCACCAGACCACGGTGCGTTACGCTTCGCTTGAGCGATAGCCGCGCCCTTGGGCTATGAGGCACCCTACGGGCGGTATGGGTTTTCCTGGAAATCACCTAAGCGCAGTAAGGGGGGATGGTCGGGGCTTGTGTGTCTCCGGCAGGTGGTCAATAATGGGGGGCAGTAGTGCCTGACACAGGGCTGTGTTTGGACAGTACCATAGAGGGCATAGCTAGAGGGCACTGTAGAGGTTCCCGCAGGGAAGGCGATCGCTCTGTCCTATCGTTAGGTTTCAGGTAGGGTAGAGCCTGAACGTCCTGCCCGAGCGCTTTGAAAATCATACCCCCCCTGACAACCGTGGCAAAAGCAGGAACGTATAAAGATACCGTCAATCTTCCCCAAACGTCATTTGACATGCGGGCCAACGCCATCAAGCGTGAGCCTGAGTTACAGCAATTTTGGGCCGAGCACCAGATTTACGAGACGCTGGCAACGTCCAATCCAGGGGAGCCGTTCATTCTGCACGACGGGCCGCCCTACGCCAACGGTGCCCTGCACATCGGTCACGCCCTCAACAAGATTCTCAAGGACACTATCAACAAATACCAGCTCCTTCAGGGGCGCAAGGTGCGCTACATCCCCGGTTGGGACTGTCACGGCCTACCCATTGAGCTAAAGGTGCTCCAGACAATGAAGTCCGCTGAGCGGGAAAAGCTCACCCCGATTGAACTGCGGCAGCGGGCGAAGCAGTGGGCGCTGGAGCAGGTGGATCAGCAGCGGGAAAGCTTCAAGCGATATGGCGTCTGGGGCGATTGGGATCATCCCTACCTGACCCTCACCCCCGAGTATGAAGCCGCCCAAATCGGCGTCTTTGGCGAAATGGTCTTGAAAGGCTACATTTACCGGGGCATGAAGTCGGTGCACTGGAGCCCCAGCTCTCAAACGGCTCTGGCGGAGGCGGAGCTGGAATACCCCGAAGGACACGTTTCCCAGAGTATCTACGTCGCCTTCCCCATGGTGAGCCTGGCGGAGGCAGCGAAGTCTCTGTCGCCTTACCTCGCTGACCTGGGGGTGGCTATCTGGACGACGACGCCCTGGACGATTCCGGCGAACCTGGCGGTGGCCGTGAACCCTGACCTCACCTATGCGGTGGTGGAGGTGGAAGGTGATGCCCCTGCTTTCCGCTACCTGATTGTGGCCCAGGACTTGGTGGAAAAGCTCTCGAAAGTGCTGGATACCGACCTGTCGGTGCAGCTCACCTTGCCCGGTAAGCACCTGGAATTTTCCACCTACCGTCACCCGCTGTTTGACCGGGAAAGCCCCATCGTCATTGGTGGCGACTATGTGACCACGGAATCCGGTACCGGCCTGGTGCACACGGCCCCCGGCCACGGGGAAGACGACTTCCGGGTGGGCAAGCGCTATGGCCTGCCGGTGCTCTGTCCAGTGGATGCCGCTGGCAACTTTATAGAAGAGGCGGGGCCGTTTGCGGGACTGAACGTTCTCAAAGACGCCAATGATGCGGTAATTGCCGCCCTGACGGAAGCCCGCTCCCTGCTGAAGCGGGAACCCTACCAGCACCGCTATCCCTATGACTGGCGCACCAAGCAGCCCACCATCTACCGGGCCACGGAGCAGTGGTTTGCCTCGGTGGAGGGCTTTCGGGATCAGGCGATGGAGGCGATCGCCCAGGTGAAGTGGATTCCCGCCCAGGGGGAAAACCGGATCACGGCCATGGTGTCGGAGCGCAGCGACTGGTGCATCTCCCGGCAGCGCAACTGGGGCGTGCCCATTCCTGCGTTCTACGACGAGGAGACGGGGGAGGTATTGCTGAACCAGGAAACCATTGCCCATGTCCAGGCCATCATCGCCGAGCGTGGGTCGGACGCCTGGTGGGAGCTGCCTGTGGCCGACCTGCTGCCAGAGGCGTATCGCAACAATGGCCGTACCTACCGCAAAGGTATGGACACGATGGACGTCTGGTTTGACTCTGGCTCCTCCTGGGCGGCGGTGGCCAAGCAGCGGGACGGCCTCCGCTACCCGGTGGATCTGTACCTGGAAGGATCAGACCAGCACCGGGGCTGGTTCCAGTCGAGCCTGCTCACCAGCGTGGCGACGAATGGCCATGCCCCGTACAAGATGGTGCTCACCCACGGTTTTGCCCTGGACGAGCAGGGGCGGAAGATGAGCAAGTCCCTGGGGAACGTTGTCGATCCGGCCATCGTCATCGACGGCGGCAAAAACCAGAAGCAGGAGCCGCCCTATGGCGCAGACGTGCTGCGGCTCTGGGTGTCGTCGGTGGACTATTCCTCAGATGTGCCCCTGGGTAAAAACATCCTCAAGCAGATGTCGGACGTGTACCGCAAGATCCGCAACACAGCCCGATTTCTGCTGGGGAACCTGCACGACTTCGACCCCAAAACCAGTGCCGTGCCCTACGACCAGCTCCCCGAACTAGATCGCTACATGCTGCACCGCACGACCGAAGTGTTTGAGGATATCACGGATGCCTTTGAGACCTTCCAGTTCTTCCGCTTCTTCCAGACCGTGCAGAACTTCTGCGTGGTGGATCTGTCCAACTTTTACCTGGACATCGCCAAGGATCGGCTCTACATCAGTGCTTCAGACGCTTTCCGCCGCCGCAGTTGCCAGACCGTTTTGGCGATAATCATCGAGAACCTGGCGCGGGCGATCGCCCCCGTCCTGTCTCACATGGCAGAGGACATCTGGCAGCATCTCCCTTACGAGACGCCCTACCGCTCAGTTTTTCAGGCAGGCTGGGTGCAGGTGGATGACCAATGGGCACAGCCCCAAATGGGCGAGTTCTGGAGCCAGATGCGCCAGATTCGCATGGAGGTGAACAAGGTGATGGAGCAGGCCCGCTCGGACAAGGCCATCGGCTCCTCTCTGGATGCCCAGGTGCAGCTTTATGTCACGGACGGGGAACTTCGGGAGCGGTTAGCAGCCCTGAATCCTCCCGAACTGGCGGGCAATGGCGTAGACGAACTGCGCTATCTGCTGATTGCCTCCCAGGTGGTTCTGCTGGAGTCGCCTGACGCCCTCAAGGCCGCCAAATACACCTCCGAATCTGACGCCTTGGGGGTAGCGGTGGTGGATGCCGACGGGGAGAAGTGCGATCGCTGCTGGAATCATTCTCCCTCGGTGGGCAAGTCGGCGGAGCATCCAATTATTTGCGATCGCTGCATCGCGGCCCTGGCCGGCAATTTTTAATTCCCCCGAACCCCCGAATTGGTCAATGCCGCCGCTAACCTCCCACGAAATGGTAGGGCGGCAGTGCCTCGGTAATGGTCAAATGCCACAGGGGGCAGGCGGTTTGCCAGCTCTGGCAGCGGTTGAGCAGGAGATCTTCCTGGTGGCGATCGCCCAGGACATAAACCCGCTCGGCGTCGTCTTCAGTCGCGCCGCGAACGGCATTGGGATACTGAGCATTGATCTGCTGGATTACCTGTGCCAGTTCGTCCTGCTGCTGCTGGCGCTGCTCGGCCTGGGTCTGGTACTGCTGCTTTTTTGCCAGAAAGTAGTTCCGTCCTTTGGCCAGGGGGCGGTCAGTGGCACTGGCGGTTAGCTCCGGGAGGGGGACCGGCAAGAGCTTGAGCAGATACTCGGCTTTACCCTGGAGAGCCGCTAGCTGACGGAGATAGTCGGCGGCATGGGTATCCAGGTGGCGCATCAGGTGGTCGGTGGAGGGAAAACAGGTGCCAAAGCGCAGGGGCAAAATGTCGGTTTGCTGAAACAGCCCCCGGTTGACGCGATCGTGGGCAATGACGGCCTGCACAAGCTGATCGTCGTTTTGCTGCAGATCATCAAGGGCGATCGCTGGCTCAATCAGGGCGGCAATTCCAGACGTGCTCACGAGACGGGTGCTTCCCTGGATACCCTGGGGCAGGGTGAGCGGTTGTTCAGAATCAGCCAGAAACGCGTAGGTGTACATGAATGGGTGGGTTGCAGTCTCATCACCATACTAGACCCCCCATTCGCAAAAACGGTCTGGGATTTGGGCCTCTAAAAATAAAATTCGAGACAACCCCCAGCCTGAACTTGCTTTGCTCCGAGCCATTGCGCCCTCACCCCAAACCCCTCTCCCAAAGAGGGCGAGGGGCTTTGAAGCCATTAGTCAGCTTTGGCACCTCTTCTCCCTGGTTGAGAGAAGGGGCTGGGGGATGAGGGCCATGTTCGTGCCAAATGACCCACTAGAGGACGGCATTTTCCGGCTTGCTGCTACCGGATTGGTGGCCGTTTTTGTGGCCATTTTGGGCAATTTCTCCTAGCTTGCCGTTGACATGCCCGTTACCGGGGCGGGGCTGGAGCAAGCCGAATCCACCATGGTTGCGCTCATAGATGACGTTAATTTCCTGGGTGTCGGCGTTGCGGAACATGTAGAAGTCGTGATCGACGAGCTGCAGTTGTTCCAGCGCCTCTTCGACCGTCATGGGGGGCATAGCGAAGTATTTTGTGCGCACCACATCCTGGGGAAGCTGGGGTGCGCGATCGCTCAGTAAATCGGGTGCGATGGGCTGTTGAGCGGTTACATCAGCGGTTTTCACGCCAGAATGGGTGCGGGCATGTTGTCGCTTTTCTTTATATTTACGGAGCTGACGGGCAATTTTATTTGCAACGAGGTCAATGCTGGCATAGAGGTTTTCGCTGCTTTCTTCGGCCCGAACAACGGTGCCATTGGCGTAAATGGTGACCTCAGCCGTCTGCTTAGGGTTTATCCGGGGGTTGCGAGCAACCGAGAGATGCACATCGACTTCAGTTGTGATTGTTTGAAAATGGTTAACCGCCTTTTCAATCTTTTGATGTACATAATCCCGAATCGCGTCGGTGATCTCAATATTTTTTCCCTGGATAACGAGCTTCATAAAGCTGCCTCCCATAAGAACTTGGGTAATACTTTCACCCTATCACTTTGTATTCTGGATAACAGGGTAGTTTAAAATGCTTTGCATCCTGTGACGATTCTTGATTTGCGCTGATAGATCATTTCAAGAAAAACGGTTGTCTCACGCTTGCGCTTTGCCATGTGTCCGTCTAGCCCTCTGCTCCCAGCGTCCATTCACGCTGCTGCGACCGTGACCTACCTACCCCACCGCCCTGACCAACGCATCTGTTCACTCTATTGTCCCGGTCGGGTGCCGTATCTCACCGCCCTGGACTGGCAGCGATCGCTCCTGCACCAACGCCGCCAGGACCCATCCCAGGAAGACCTCCTGCTGCTCCTCGAACACCCGCCGGTCTACACCCTGGGGCAGGGAGCCAGTTTAGAGTTTCTTAAATTTGACCCGGCCCATACCTCTACTCCCCTGGTGCGCGTGGAGCGGGGGGGCGAAGTGACCTACCACTGCCCAGGGCAGATTGTGGGATACCCCATTCTCAACCTGCGGTTTTACCAGATGGATCTGCACTGGTATCTGCGCCAGTTGGAAGAGGTGATCATTCGGGCGATCGCCCCCTTTGGGCTGCAGGGCGATCGTATTGAGGGATTGACGGGCGTCTGGGTGGAAGGATCCAAAGTCGCTGCCATTGGCATTAAGGTGAGCCGGTGGATTACGATGCACGGATTCGCCCTCAATGTGTCGCCCGACCTGGCGGGATTTAGCCAGATTGTTCCCTGTGGCATTGAGAACCGACCTGTGGGTTCGCTGGCCCAGTTTATTCCCGATGTGGCGATCGCTGAAGTGCAGCGCCAGCTCATCCAGGCTTTTGCCACCGTGTTTAACGTGCAGATGGTTCCCATTGATGGGTTCCCGCTTAAATCGGGAAGCTTGCCTGAGAATAGAATTCAGGAGTCAGATCCCTCCTGACGCCTGTCTTCGGACTCCTGAATTCCCATCCAGCCATCATTCCCTGGCTTAAGTTTTTGATAAAGTTTCGGGGAAGTTTATTAATTTTTGCTGCAGTCTGGTTGCTTTTCCGGAGGAACCTGATTGCCATGAATAGGCGTCAGCTAAACCGTCCCTGGGTTTTATGAGGGTAACCTGGGTGTCGCAGGTGCTTAACCTGTTGCCAACAGCAATGCCGTATGCTCAAGGATAATGCTCAAAACAGATAAGTAGGTAGCCATAAGTAAACAACGCTATGGTGGGGTGTGCTCCCCGCCGGGGGGTTACCCCACTAGCTTTATTTATGGCCATGTACTTATCTCTAGATTCTTAACGACAAATAAGTCAGGACAAATAAGTGCTTGAGCCATTTTAATTACATTTTCCTGGGGTGTGCCTTCCAGCAGAGGCCGCACTCCCAAGAAAGTAATTTTGCTTAACTACTTATTTATCTGAATCAATAAGTAGACTGCATTGAAAAACGAAGGCTAGAAAACCGGGAGAGCGCCCGCCGGGGTACTCCCCCGGTCTTCTAACACGAATTTAATTGTGCCGACCTACTTATTCCATTGAAACTTCTAGTAACCTGACCAAATTCAACACCAGGTTTGAGATTCATCTATTCGCGTAATGTACAGGAAAAGTGGTTGGTGGCTCATGCTGATTCAATCTGGTGAGGATGCCCCAAACCTGGCCCTACCGCCATCGGGTGCGGTCGATGTCAGCAGTGCTGCCGCTGTCCCTCCGCTGGCCTCGTCCCACGCTGAACCTTATGTCGCGGCGTTCAGGGAAGCTGGCCACCTAACGCCCCGCAACTGGCCCAATGCCGCACTCAGGGCCGATGCTACAGCCACCACCAGTTCCGCAGGAGCTTCGTTTAGCGGCCACGCTGCGCCGCTGATGCCCATCCGGGGGCGGGATGTCAAAGCGATGTCAGAGCTTTTTGACATTCAAAATATCGCAGAAATAGAGCGCGATATCAATCAAAATCTGACTCGCCTTTATCCTGAACCCTGCTGGGGGGATGAAGTCTTTAGCTTTTTGAGCCACTTTCTCTAGCCCTGCAGTGCCTTTCCGCAAAAGCGCTGCCGCTTCCTTCCCTGCGGCACAACATGGGCGACCAAAATCGGCAGCAGAGATTCCTGATCCCCTCTTGCAAACTGCCCCCTCCAGCCTCACACTGGAGGTGAGTTGGACGGCAGTTGATAGGCATTAGATAAGAGGTCATTGTGAAACGAGTACTTGCCATTATCTTAGGGGGGGGAGCGGGGACCCGCCTGTATCCACTAACCAAGCAGCGCGCCAAACCCGCAGTGCCGCTGGCTGGGAAATATCGCCTGATCGATATCCCCGTTAGCAACTGCATTAATTCAGATATCTTAAAAATTTACGTTTTAACCCAGTTTAACTCTGCGTCTTTGAACCGTCACATTGCCCGCGCCTACAGCTTTTCTACCTTTAGCGACGGGTTTGTGGAAGTGCTGGCGGCCCAGCAAACGCCAGATAATCCCAGTTGGTTCCAGGGCACGGCAGACGCCGTTCGCAAGTATCTCTGGCTTCTCGAAGAGTGGGATGTGGACGAGTACATCATTCTCTCAGGGGACCACCTCTACCGGATGGACTACCGCCTCTTTGTTGAGCGGCACCGGGAAACCAATGCCGACATTACCCTGTCGGTTGTCCCCATTGATGAAAAGCGCGCCTCCAGCTTTGGTCTGATGAAAATTGACGAGGCAGGGCGGGTCATTAACTTCCTGGAAAAGCCCAAGGGCGAGGCCCTCAAGCAAATGGAAGTGGACACCACTACCCTGGGCCTCTCTGCCGAAGAGGCCCAGAAAAGCCCCTTCATTGCATCCATGGGGATTTACGTTTTCAAGAAGGATGTGCTGATCAAGCTGCTGAAAGAGAACCTGGAGCAAACCGATTTTGGGAAGGAGATCATCCCCCATTCGGCGAAGGACTATAACATTCAGGCCTATTTGTTCAGTGGCTATTGGGAAGACATTGGAACCATTGAAGCCTTCTATGACGCCAATCTGGCCCTTACCCAACAGCCCCGCCCCGCCTTTACCTTCTATGACGAAGAGGCTCCCATCTACACCCGCTCCCGCTACCTGCCGCCCAGCAAACTGCTCGACTGCCAGGTAACGGAGTCCATCGTGGGGGACGGCTGCATTTTGAAGAGCTGTCAGATCCACCACTCCGTCTTGGGTGTGCGCACCCTGATTGGCGAAGGGAGCGTTATCCGCGACACGCTGATCATGGGGGCTGACTATTTTGAACCTTATCCAGAGGAGATGACCGACGGCATCCGCCATCCCAAGCCCTCCCACTCGCTGCGGCGGCAGAAGAGCATGGTTGACCACCATGAAATTGGCGTTGGTATCGGGCAAAATACAACCATCCAGCGGGCGATCGTCGACAAAAATGCGCGTATCGGCAAGAACGTGCAAATCTTGAACAAAGACCATGTGGAAGAAGCCGATCGGGAAGACCAGGGCTTCTTTATCCGCAGCGGCATTGTCGTCGTCCTCAAAAACGCAATGATCCCCGACGGTACAATCATCTAGAAAAGCCCTCGGGCTGTCTGGAAGGTTGGCAGGGGCAAATGACCATTTGCCCCTACAGCATTTTCATTACCCTATGGCACGGTTGGTTCTCATGATTGGGCTACCGGGGAGCGGTAAGACGACGCTGGCAGCGGCGATCGCCCAAAGCTGCTCTCCCTGTCCGGTCGTATCAACCGATGCCGTGCGGGCAACGCTCTATGGCGATGAGGCTATCCAGGGGGAGTGGCTGCGCATCTGGGCCGAGGTGGAGCGCCAGTTGCAAGAAGCACCTGGGCCGACGACCATTTATGATGCGACCAATGCGGTGCGGCGACACCGGAGGCGGGCGATCGCCCGGTTTCGTGCCCTGGGATTTCGTCAGATTTTTGGCCTCTGGCTGGATGTGCCGCTGGTTGAGTGCCTGGTGCGTAATCAGGGGCGATCGCGTCAGGTGCCGGAGGCCGTGATCCAGCGGATGGCCCGGTGCTTGCAGAATGCGCCACCGGCATTGGGCGATGGGCTGGATGCCCTGGTGCGCTACCAGCCGCTTCCGTCAGCCGCCTTTACCCCGATCCCCCAACCGAACCGGGCAGGTGTGGAAATTGCGACGCCGCCCCCGCAATAACCGAACCCATACCACGGTTGACCCTTGCTAGCTTAGAGTTAAGGCCGTATCGCTACCGTCCCAGAGGCCGGTAGGGGATAAACGGGGAGCGGAAAACGCAGAAATAAATGCCTCCGACTGGCGATCGCCCCAGTCAGGAGCGGTTCTACCAGCGACCGGAAAACTTAGGCTATAAGTAGTTAAATAACTTAAGTAGGTCAGCACAATTAAATTCATGCTAGAAACCCAGGGGAGCGCCCCACCGGTTTTCTAACCTTCGTTTTTCAATACAGTTCTACTTAGTTCGTTAATTGATTAGTTTTAATTAGTTTGATCGTCAGGAGAGATCGGGTTGATGGCTGCAACCGACTTCAAAGACTACTACGCCATATTGGGAGTCAATAAGGGGGCCAACGCTGATGAAATCAAGCGAGCCTACCGAAAGTTGGCACGGCAATATCACCCTGACATGAACCCTGGAGATGCGGCGGCAGAGGCTCGCTTTAAGGAAGTCAACGAAGCATACGAAGTGCTGTCTGATCCCGACAAGCGGAAAAAGTACGATCAGTTTGGCCAGTATTGGAAGCAGGCGGGAGACATGGGCGGCACCTGGCCAGGGGGCACAGGAGGCGTCGATTTTGACAACTTTGAATTTGGGCGCTATGGCAGCTTTGACGAGTTTATCAACGAGCTACTGGGGCGGTTCAACACCGGCGCACCCGGTGGTTCGTCCTATAGCTACCGACCTCGAACGGGGCGATCGCCCGGTGGCTATGGCTTCAACGATCCCACAGGGTTTGACGACCCGGTCGCTGCCGGTCAAGACCTGGAGTCGCCGATTACCCTGACCTTCTCCCAGGCGTATCACGGCGTGCAGCAGCGGCTCAGTTTGGGTAACGAGGTGATTACCGTGCGCATTCCGCCGGGGGCCAAGCCCGGTAGCCGGATTCGGGTGCGGGGCAAAGGACAGATGAATCCCGTGTCGCGGCAGCGGGGCGACCTTTACCTCATTGTTGAGCTACAGCCCCATCCCTTTTTTAGCTTTGAAGGGGATAATCTGGTGTGCGAATTGCCTGTTTCTCCCGACGAAGCGGTTTTGGGCAGTGCGGTGGATGTGCCCACCCCAGACGGTGAGGTGTCGATGAACTTACCCGCCGGAATTCGCTCTGGACAAACCCTGCGGCTGCGGGGCAAGGGCTGGCCCCAGCCCAAGGGCGGGCGAGGTGATCAGCTAGTGAAAGTGACCCTCGTTCCTCCGAAAGATATCACGCCCCTGGAGCGCGAGTACTATGAAAAGCTACAGGCAAACCGCAGCTCTGACCCCCGTCGTCACCTGAAAAATGTCCGTCTGTAGCGGCTAGCAAAAGGGGCCAGGGCTATGGCTCACCCATTGGTGTTTCGGGCGGCGATCGCCACCCTCACGGCCATCAGCGTGATCTCCTGCCAGTCTCCCCCAGATGAGATCAGCGAATTTGAGCAACCCATTCAAACCGGAGAGCAGCTTCGACTGGGCGCTTTGATGCCGGAAACGGGGCGTCTGGCAACGGTTGGGCAGCCCCTCTTGAATGCCCTGGTGCTGGTGCGCGATCGGGCCAATGCCTGTGGAGGCGTGAACCAGGCTCCCGTGGCGCTGGTAACGGCGGATACTCGCAGCAATTCCCCCTCTGAAGCAGATGCTTTGGTGCGGCTGGTGCGGGGGACACAAGTTCACGGGGCGATCGCCACCCTCTCGGCGGATAGCACCCAGCGGCTGATTGGTATTGCCACCCGCAACCGGGTGCCCCTGCTGTCGCCCACCAATGCTGACATCCCTTTGGAAAACGGAGAAGAGGCGGAGGCAACCGAGGCAGAGACGTTTGACGGCTACTGGGCACGCACGGTTTTGGCCCATCAGCAGGAGGCGATCGCCCTGGCGGAAATGGCCATAGCGAAAGGATTCGATGCGATCGCCACCGTGGTTAGCGATACCCCCGATGGCCTTCAGTTTGAGCAAGCCTTCACCCAGCGGTTTGAGCAACTGGGCGGTACGGTGGTCAACGCAGCAGCTCCCATCCGATATAGATCCCAGGCTTTATCCTCTGGGGTGGATGACAACCGCTTACCCTTTGGCTTTGGCGGTGAACCCCCATCCGATGAATCCCCCGACGGCACTGCCCCCGAAGCATCTGCCCCGGATGTAAACGAGGCCGCAGATAGCAATGAATTAGAGGATGATTTCAATGAGCTTCTTGGTGCATCCGAGCCTCCCCCCGCTGCTGTCGTCGTTTTTCTGGAGAACCAGGCCGGAATTGATTGGCTAAGGGCGATCGCCACTCAGAGATCAGCCACCGACATACCGTGGCTGGTTGCCCAGACCCCTACTCTGGCAGGTCTGCTCAAGGACAGAAGATTCCGCGTCGGTTTGCCCTCTGCGGTCTCCAACCTGCCTCAGGCCGGAAGCCGTCATTTGCTCACAGGAGCTATGGGGCTGTCTGTTCGCCCTACACGGGAAGCGTTTCAAGTGCTGGTGCAGGCGTGGCAGGCCCGGTTTGATGAGCCGATGGGTGCTTACGTGCCGCAGGCGTGGGATGCGGCAACGCTGCTGCTGCTGGCCGCTGAGGCAGGACAGGCCAACGACGGGGTGGCTATTCGCTCCCAGTTGCGGGCCGTTGCCAATCCGCCAGGGGTGCCTGTGGTGGAGGTTTGCCAGGGGCTGCAATATTTGCGTGATGGGGAGTCTATTGACTATCAGGGAGCAAGCGGTTCCCTGAATTTAGATTCCTGGGGAAATGTTATGGGGGCAGTTGAGTTTGACCTGTGGCAGATAACCGCAACGGGCGATAAGGAAATTATTGATCAGATAAAGCTGGGGCAGATGGAGCCGGTGACCGCCCAGCCCACCGCAGAGGAAACCAGCGGTGCGGGTGACAATTAACCGAAATCAGTGTGTAAAAATTGGGGGGACATGAGCTGCCTGGAGGCCCTTCCCGTTGATGCCAATTCTTTAATGGACTGCCACAGTCTGCCAGCGGCTACCCAGGCGGCCTTTTAAGCCGTCGTAACTTCTGATGAAATTTCCATTTTTTCAGCGACCGTCCCCCAATTCGTCTCCCCCAGATGAGTCACAACCTCGCGGGTTAGGCACCTTTGGGGGAGTCTACACGCCTTCGATTCTGACGATCCTGGGCGTCATTATGTACCTGCGCTTTGGCTGGGTTGTCGGTAACGTAGGGCTGTTGGGAACTTTGATGATCGTCACCCTTTCCACCAGCATTACGTTCCTCACGTCACTGTCGATCTGTGCGATCGCCACGGATCGGGTGGTACGAGTGGGGGGAGCCTATTACATGATCAGCCGTTCCCTGGGGATCGAAACTGGAGGGGCTGTGGGCATTCCCCTATTTTTTGCCCAGGCCCTTTCGGTGGCGCTCTACACCATTGGATTTGCCGAAAGTGTGGTAGAAGCGTTCCCCGGTCTGAATCAGCTCTATGTGGCCCTGATTGTCACCATTCTGGTGGCTGTACTGGCCTTGACCTCGGCCAGCGTTGCCATCAAGGCTCAGTACTTCATCATGGCGGCGATCGCTCTCTCCCTCATCTCTCTGGTTCTCGGTAAGCCCCTGGAAAACACCGAGATCGAAATGTGGGGTGCTCCCGAACGCCTCTCGGAACCGTTCTGGCAGGTGTTTGCCGTCTTCTTTCCGGCGGTGACTGGAATCATGGCCGGGGTCAACATGTCGGGCGATTTGCGGGAACCGTCTAAGTCTATCCCCGTAGGCACCCTGGCCGCCGTGGGCACGGGCTACCTGATTTACATGGGCTTGCCTGTGCTGCTAGCCATGCGGGCCGATGCGCGCACCCTGATCGCCGAACCGTTGATTATGCAGGAAATGGCTCTCTGGGGGCCAGCTATTTTGCTAGGGGTTTGGGGAGCGACCCTATCCAGTGCGATTGGCAGCATCCTGGGTGCCCCTCGGGTGCTGCAGGCTCTGGCACGGGATGGCGTGCTGCCCAACTGGTTGCGCTTCCTCGGTCAGGGTAGCGGGCCGAATGATGAACCCCGCATTGGTACTGCCATTACCCTGTTTGTGGCAGTGCTGGCGGTCTACGTGGGCGATTTGAACCTGATTGCCCCGGTGCTCACCATGTTTTTCCTTACCACCTATATGGTGCTGAACGTAGCGGCTAGCATTGAAGGAATTTTGAAAAGCCCCTCCTTCCGCCCCACCTTTCCGGTGCCGTGGGCCTTATCTCTGCTGGGGGCGATCGGCTGCATCGCCGTGATGTTTCTGATTAACGCCATGGCTACGGTGGTGGCTGCCCTGATTGTATTGGGGATTTACTTCTGGCTGCAGCGACGCGAACTTCGGGCCACCTGGGGAGACGCCCGTCGGGGTATCTGGATGGCGCTGCTGCGCACGGGAATTTTGCAGCTCCACGAAAGCGCCGAAGATCCGAAAAACTGGCGTCCCCACATTTTGACCCTGTCGGGGTCGCCTTCGCGCCGCTGGTCGCTGGTGCAACTGGCTGATGCCCTCACCCACAACCGTGGGCTGATAACGGTGTCGAGCGTGCTGCCCAGTGGCTCACGGGACATGGGGCAGCAGGCTGATCTGGAGGAAACTATTCGGGAATACCTGGATCGGCGGGGGGTGCGGGCACTGGTACGGGTAGTCACAGCTTCCGATCCGTTTCAGGGGGCGATGCAGTTGGTAGAAGTCTATGGCATCGGGGCGCTGGTGCCCAATACGATTTTGCTGGGCGATAGTGAAGAACCGAGCCGTCGAGATAGCTACTGTGAGCTGATCACCCAGGTTCATCGCGCCAAGCGTAATCTCATCATCCTGCGGGAAAACCATAAGCTGGGTTTTGGCGATCGCCGCCGCATCGACGTTTGGTGGGGTGGGGTGCAGTCCAACGGTGGGCTGATGCTGCTCCTGGGAGACTTGCTGCGCAACAACATCGAATGGCGCAACGCCGAGATTTTCCTCAAGCTGGTGGTGCCCGATGAGGCGGCCCGACAGGCGGCCCGTGCCAATCTGGATGAACTGGTGCAAAACCTGCGCCTGAAGGTGTACACCCAGGTGATTGTGTCAGAGGGGCGATCGTTTGACGTGATTCTGCAGGAAACCTCCGCCAAAGCAGACCTGATCTTCCTGGGAATGGCTACTCCCGACGAAAACTACAGTCAATACTACGAGGCCCTGCAGCGGCGCACCGTGAATTTGCCCACGATTCTGTTTGTGCTGGCCGCCCCTGGTTTTGCCTTCACGGAGGTACTGGCTGAAAAATAGTCACATTTTTTGGCGTATCCTTAAAGCGTGTAGGCTCTCAATCGACAGCTTGAGTCGCCATTCCTGCGGCACAATTAGCGGCGTCAGCCGTCATTTTCTCGGTCTTGCTGAGTAACTGTCTCGCTGAGTGCTTTTTCTTGCAAATCTAGCGTTTTGAAGAATCAAGAGGTGCTTTTGATGCTGCTAACTGCCGAAACAGAGACGGCTTTGCCCGTCGAAGGCGCTATTCTGCCGGGGCTGGAAACTGTCCCAACGGACGCGATCGCCCCTGCGCTGCTGGATACCAGCGAACTGGTGGAGCTGGTTGAAGCTTTGTTTGATGACGAGGCCGCCTGGATAGACGACCTGGCGGATTTAGCGGAAACAGTCACCGGCACCGTTGTGTTTGAAAATGGTGTCGTCACCGCGAACCTTGCCAGTGCAGAAGGGGACGTAATGGGCACCGTTGATCTGGTTTCCGAGATCAACGAGCTGGTAGATGACCTTACGGGGCTAACAGCAACGGCCACTCTAAGCGGGGGGCGTTTAGTGGGGGAAATTCTTGGCTTATCCTCAGATGATCCCCTCTCCGACCCCTTCGTCTTTGACCTGGACTTGTCCAGCCTGGTGGATATCACGCTCACATCTTTGATTCAGAGCTGGGATGATGAGTTTACGGTTGAAAACGGCCAGATTCCTATCAACATTCCCTCCACCTTTGGCGACATTACGGGTACCCTGAGCTATTTGCCAGGGGAAGTGGCGATCGCCCTCACTACCCCCTTTGGCGATATTGCGGAAACCCTGCCCCTCCCCGACGGACTGGTGTTCTCCGCCGATGGAGTGGTGGTTGACCTGGACACGGGCAATGCGCTTGTAGACGTCCTGCCCCAGCTCCCTGGTGGCAACATTACGCTGCCGCTGTCTTCCTTGACCTATAACGTTACGGTGGTCGATGGCATCGCCACTGTCTCAGTGCCCACACCGCTTTTTGGTACCTTTGAGGCCGAATTCGACCTGACCCCGCTGGTGCGCGATTACTTCCTGACGCCCTTTTTTGCCGAGGCCGAGGGGACGCTGGCGATCGCCGAGGGCATCCTCACCAGCAGTTTCACTACCCCCTACGGCACCCTGGAGGACACGCTGGATCTGACTGCATTTCTGACCACACTGGCGACGGATTTCTCCACCCTGAACGGCACCCTCACCTTTGATGGCGGTACCCTGGTTAGCGATGTCACGGGCAGCTTTGGCGACTTTGATGACCAAAAATAATGGGATACAAGCCTCACCCTTTTAGGGCGACTTCTGGTACACTGGTATTGGTTGAAACCCCCACCTCAGCTTGCAGCGATATACACACCCTAAGAGGTGTTGAAACCGGGCCTGGGCCAGCGAGAGGGAAAGATCGAAGGGCAATGCTTTAGGCAACCTGG
>JAYKGU010000291.1:0-3607 GCA_035285585.1 Synechococcales cyanobacterium | reverse complement strand
TGATCTCCCCATCCACAAACTCCTGCCGTCCCTCATATTCAGCATCCAGACTCAAGTAATCCGCCAGCGACAACTTCGCAGAAACCATAACCCCATCCTTCCAAAATCACCCCCATTCTACCCACCCACCTACTCACCACCCCACCCACTCACCCCCGATCCACCCGCAGCACCTCCGTCCACGAAAACTCATTCGGGCTCCGCCGCACCAGCGGATACGATCGCCCATAGCGCTCCATCTCATCTGGCTGAGCATCCGCCTTCGCCGTGTAATAAACCAGCACATACTCCGCCCCAATCGACGGCTCCATCTCCGCCTCCACCTCATTCAGCCATTGGGTTTTGCTTACCAGCACCACCAGCTGATCTGCCAGAGACGTAATCGCACTGGCAATATTGCTGCGGTTCCTGGAGTCAAGACTGCCAAAGGGCGAATCCATCACAATCGGGAAGCCACCACCATCCATGCCGATCGCCGCATGTTTTTTACTCCAGCGCCGCACCTGCTCAATCACGCTGCCGATAAAGGCAAGGCTCAAAATCTGGTTTTGCCCCGTAGACGACGCCACAACCGCTTCCCCGTTCAGGTTCGGGTCAATCAGCATCAGCTCATAATTCTCAGTCAGTTTGGGCAAATACGGCGTAAAAGAGATGGTTTGAAAGACCTCCCGCATCTTCTTCTCCAGCATCTTGCGAAATGTGCAATCGACCCGGTGCTTGACTTCCTCCAAACGGGCGATCGCATCCTGAGTTGCCTCAATTTGCCGCTTCACCCGCGCCTGCTCCTTATCCTTTGCCTTGTGTGCCTTGATTTGCCGATTAACCTCAGCGATTTCGCTATCCAACCGCTTGATTTCGTCCTTCAAAACGGCATCTTCCCGATGGCGACTGGTGATCTGCTGTTCCGTTTCCTCTAGTCGTCGCTCAATCCCCTGCACATTGACATCCTCATTACCCTTTAGCTTGTCGCGGATGGTGCTGAGCTGGTTTTCCAAAGAACTGATGCGCTTGCGCAAATTCTCAATGCTGGCCTGCTCCTGGTCAAGCTCAGCCCAAAACTCTGGCACCTGCCGCTCCAGACTCTCCACCTCGCCGCCCATCTTGATCACGGCTTCCTCCACATCCTGCAATCCCCCCTTGCCTAGCCAGGTTTCCACCTCCTGACGATGGGAGGTTCCGGCCTGGAGTTGGGCACCGCAGATACAGGACTGCCGATCGAGCAAATCCTGCACAAACTGCCGCTTGATGCCAGCGGGCAACTCCCCCTTACGCCGCAAATCTGCCGCCAGTTCCTTAAATTGGGCGATCGCGTCTCCCAAAAACACCACATAGCCCCGCGAGGAAATCGTGCGCTTCAGGCGATCCTCACTGCGGCCAAGCTGCTGTTCCAGCTCTTCAATCTGCGCCTGCACATCATCTCGCCGCTTTTGAATTTCTCCCACACTTGCCAGATCCCGCAGTTGGGCACTGTACCTCTGCTTCAGGTCTTCCTGGTCTTGCAGATCCTTTACAATTGCTTCCCGTCTTACCTGCTTCTGCTCCTTACTCTCCTCCAACGTCTTCTTCTCGGACATTAGCCGCTTCGTTTCCGTGTCACCGATGTCCCGAAGCTCCCGCTCCAGCATTTTGCGGGCATAGTCTAAATGGTTGATGCCCCGCTCCAGCAACTCTACACTAAGCAGCGTTTTAATCGCTGTGGCCATATCAGCCCGGTTTTCCGACTTGACAATTCGGTCAATTCGTTCACCGTCAAAAAAGAAATAGCGGTGCAGGCTTTCCGGTAGAACCGTAGCGATCTCGGTCTCCACATCATCCTCATTTTGAATCAGCCGACCGTTGATCTTGAGCTGAAGAACGCTGCCACTCTCCTGCGGCTCGCTCCCGTCCGTGGGCTTCTCCACCGAGCAAAACCGCCGCGCCTGATACTCTTTGCCAACATGCTCAAACAGCACCTCTACCCAGCATTCAACTCGCTGCCCCGGACGAGCCTCCGCAACAGCCCGATTGTTCACCAAAGGGCCAGGGGCCAGGGCCGCGCTGAACTCCTCATACAGCACCCAGGTAAACGCATTGAGCAGCGTCGTCTTGCCTGCGCCGTTGTTGCCGTGGATGATCGTTACTCGATGAGCCGATTGGTGTGCCAGGTCGAGGGAAACTTCTCCCCAAAATTGCCGAAAATTAAACAGCTTAAGCGACAGCAGCTTCATTTCACCGTATCCTTGATAATCTTGAGCACATCTGCCCGAATCCGAGGGCGGTCAATCGATAAATTGGCCTTTTCCAACTTAATGACCGCGCGGATAATCTGTTCTACTTCAGGCGGTGCCGACGTGATGGGTTCTTCAATCTCGTCCTGAATCGAGTTCTGCGTCATTAATCACACCCAAGGTCTACTCATCATAAATCTAGCAACTCATATTTCTCCTGGAGTGGGTAGAGTATTTTACGGGATTCTCCCGCATTTAGCGCTAGTTTTGCAAATTCCACGAATCGCGTTAGCTCGCCCCGCAGCACCTTCCGTTCAATGTGCCAAAATTCCCGGCCCAAATCGGGGGGAACCACAATCATGTCAAATAGTTCCGCCTGGTGCTTTCCGGGCGATCGCCGCAGAATTCGTCCCCGCCGCTGAATAAACTGCCGGGGATTGCTGCTACTCGCTAAAATGACCGCAGTTTGAATGGCAGGAATATCCACCCCTTCATCCAGGCAGCGGATGGCAACCAGTCCCTGGAGATGTCCCCGCTCAAATGCAAACCGCAGGTCTTCACGCTCAGCTAGAGTGGTTTCAGCTACGTAAGGTTCGACCCGGTAACCGAGGCGATCGCGCAGCAGGTTAGTCACAGCCTGGAGCTGCCGCTGGCTCTCTGCCGACGTTTCATCTTCAATCGACCCGTCGCCGCAGTAAAACAGGGTATGGCTTGTCTCCAGCCGATCCGCCATGAGGGATTTCAGCAGCGACAGCTTATTTTGGGCGGTACAGAGCAAGCGAGCACGCTCCACCAGCAGCATCTTCAGCCGCTGATTATCGTCATCAGCTCCGCCCATCCCCATTGCTCGACCAATCTTAGCCGTGAGGTCGGCGTATTGCTCAACCTCGGTATCCACCAATTCTACGAGGACAGGCGTATAGGTGTAGGGCACCAGCGCTCCCTTTTGAATGGCATCCTTGAGGGTAAATTCAGGTTCGAGGACATCGCCAAAGTATTCAAAAATTCGCTCAGTCCCCATCTCATCAAAGTAGCGCTCCGGTGTGGCAGACAGTGCCAACCTTAGCAGAACACGCTCCGGTAAACAGTCCGCCAAGTTGGCAGATCCAAAGTTGTGAGCTTCATCTCCAACAATCAAAGTCATTCTGGGGAAAAAAGGTAGTTGAGACTGAAGCGAATCTTGCCTCAACGTTGCATTGGTGGTGATCACTGTCAGAAATCGCTGCCGTCCCCCTGCCAGGGCTAGAAGCTGGGTCTGGAGTTCTCCCTGCCAGGTTTGCATTCGGTCAAACGCCAGAATGGGAGACAAGCTAAATTTGCGGCTTTCCTCTGCCCACTGCGTCACCAAATGCCGGTAAGGGCACACGATCAAAAGGGCTTGTAAAGGCTTGTTTTGCGCT
>JAYKGU010000290.1:0-49531 GCA_035285585.1 Synechococcales cyanobacterium | reverse complement strand
CTGAGTATGTTGGATAACGAGTGGGGCATCACCCAGTATCCCTTTGTGCCGGGTCACGAGGTGGTGGGCACCGTAGCCGCAGTGGGAGAAGGCGTGAAAACCGTCCGGCTGGGCCAGCGGGTTGGCCTGGGCTGGTTTTCCCAGTCGTGCATGATCTGTGAGTGGTGCCTATCGGGCAACCATAACCTGTGTCCCCAGGCCGAGCAGACCATTGTGGGTCGCTATGGCGGCTTTGCGGATAAGGTGCGTGCCCATGAAGGTTGGGTCTTGCCCCTGCCCGATCGCCTCGATCCAACCACCGCTGGGCCAATGTTCTGTGGTGGCATCACCGTATTCAATCCCATCGTGCAGCTCAATATCAAGCCCACCGATCGGGTTGGCGTGATTGGCATCGGTGGGCTGGGCCATATTGCCCTCCAGCTTTTAGACGCCTGGGGCTGTGAGGTAACGGCCTTTTCCACCAGCCCCGACAAAGAGGCCGAGGCCCGTGAACTGGGGGCCGATCACTTCGTCAATTCCCGCGACCCTGAGGCGATCGCCTCCCTGGCCAGCTCTCTGGATGTGATCATTTCCACCGTCAACGCCGACCTCGACTGGGATGCCTACATCGCCGCCCTGCGCCCCAAGGGACGGCTGCACCTGGTGGGGGTGATTCCCAGCCCCATCTCCAGCCAGGTTTTTCCAATGATTGCTGGGCAGAAGTCCATTTCCGCCAGTCCCCTGGGCAGCCCCGTTACGGTGGGGCAGATGCTCGACTTTGCGGGACGGCATGGGGTCGCCCCCATCACCGAAACTTTCTCCTTTGACCAGGTAAACGAAGCGATGGAGAAGCTTCGCAGCGGCCAGCCCCGCTATCGGCTCGTGCTAAAGCGCTGAGGCGGACAGCGTTTGAGAGCTGCAATCAGGGCGTCTACCCGGATGGGCTTGCTGACGTAGTCGTCAGCCCCCGACTGGAGGCACTGCTGGCGATCGCTCTCCATTGCGTTGGCCGTCACCGCGATGATGTAGGGGCGATCGCCCACCTGCCAGGTTTGATGAATTTGTCGCGTGGCGGTCAGGCCATCCATTACGGGCATTTGCACATCCATCAGCACCACGTCGTAGGACTGGCGCTGCAGGGCGTCAAGCACCTCCAGCCCATTGCCCACCGCGTCAGCCTGGTAGCCCAACCGCTGCAGCAGCAGCAGCGCCAGCTTGCAGTTAATAGGGTTATCTTCGGCAATCAAAATCTGCAGCGGATGTTGCTCTGCCATCCTGCTATCGAGCTGGAGGGGAGCGGGGTTGCGCGGCGGGACAGAAGACGGCATTGTCGCTGGCAGCGAGCTGGGCTGGAGCGGTAATTTGGGCTGGAAGTCGCTCTGCTGGAGAAGGGGTGGCTCTGGGTCTGGGGTGGGTCGTCCTGAATCCTCAACCATCATCTGAACAGTGAAGTAAAAACTGGAGCCTGGCTGAAAGGCGGGATGTCGCAGCACCCAGTGGGGCGGGGGGTCGCCGCCAAACACGCCGTTGCTTTCTACCCAGATACGCCCCCCCATCATGGTCGCCAACCGCTGACAGATGGCCAGCCCCAACCCAGTACCGCCAAATCTGCGGGTGACCGAGGCATCTACCTGACTGAAGGACTGGAAAAGCCGCCCCATGCGATCGGCGGGAATGCCAATGCCCGTGTCCTGGACGTGGAACAAAAGCTCATGGTGATGGGCCGCATCCAAATGGTGGGAGGCGACGCTGCGGCAACTGGCTTCCCTGGAGCCGGGAAACAGCGCCACGGAGACGACGACTTGCCCAGTCTCAGTGAACTTGACGGCATTACTCAGTAAGTTAATCAATATCTGACGCAGGCGGGTGATATCCCCGTTTACTGTACGCGGTACCTGGGCAGACATGCGATAGGCCAGTTCAATCCGCTTCGCTTCAGCCTTCGGAGCCAGAAAGTCGATTGCTTCTTCGATACAGTTGCGCAGGTTAAAGGGTTGCATTTCCAGCTCCAGTCGCCCCGACTCGATT
Source organism: Synechococcales cyanobacterium (assembly GCA_035285585.1). Classification (GTDB taxonomy): domain Bacteria; phylum Cyanobacteriota; class Cyanobacteriia; order CAKZMO01; family CAKZMO01; genus JAYKGU01. Next base: position 47,524 of record JAYKGU010000290.1, on the reverse strand, counting down.
TTCGAGAAGTCAAGAATATCATTAATGATCATCAGCAGCGCGTCGCCGCTCTGGCGAATGGTTTCCACGAAGTCCTGCTGTTGAGCGTTGAGGGGGGTGCCAAAGAGTAGCTCCGTCATGCCAATCACGGCATTCATCGGAGTACGAATCTCGTGGCTCATGGTGGCGAGAAATTCGCTTTTAGCACGGTTGGCAGACTCAGCCGCATCTCTGGCCTGTTCGAGTTCGGCGGTTTTCTGCTGCAGTTGCTCATAGAGCTGGGCCTGCTGGAGGGCGATCGCCTGTTCGCGCTCCAGGCTCTGCCGGAGCTTAATCTCTGCCCGACGACGCTCGGTAATATCCAGGGCCATGGAGGCAGCCCCAATGAGCTGGCCACTGGGGGTGATCAGCGGCGTGTTGTACCAGGCACAGGTAATCACATCCCCAACTTTAGTCAGGTTGTCGTTGATGTGCTGGCTGGGCCGCCGCTGCTCTAGCAACGCCTTGATCACGATCTCCACCTCGGCCAGACAGTTCTCAGGCAGCATAAATTCAAGGGTGCGCCCCAACACTTCGGCAGCGGTAAAGCCAAAGATGCTCTCGGCAGCCGGATTCCAGGCCACAACTCGCCGCTCCAGATCCCACTCCACGATCGCCACAGGTGTCTGCTCCACTAGCAGGGAAAGCCGCTGTTGGGAGGCTTTGAGCTGGGCTTCCATGGCTTTGCGATCGCTAATGTTACGAATCATCAGCATGGCCACCTGGCGATCGTAGGGCACCACCCGTACCTCTTCCCAATAGGTGTGGTTGTTAATGTTGATCTCCTGCTCGTAGATCTGCATTTCCCCTGTAGTTACGGCTGTATGAATGACCTCCATTTCCCGCTCGGCTACTTCTCGCGGCAGCAGGTCAATCAGACGATGCCCAACCCGATCAGGCGTTTCGGGGCAGAGGTCAATCACCTTAGAAGACTGGGCGGCGTCGGGATAAGCGTTATTGGGATCCACGACCTTCCCCGATTTCACCACCTCCAGATACACCCCATCCACATCCACCAGCAGCATCATGTCAGGAATGGCGCTTAAAACCGCCCGCTTCTGGGCCTCGCTCTGTCGGAGGGCGGCTTCCGCCTGGATCCGCTCAGTGATGTCACGACAGACGCAAACCAGCCCCGTTTCCGATAGGGTGAGGGTCACCTCTGCGTAAAACAGGCTGCCGTCGCGGCGTCTGCTGATGGGCGCACCCCGCCAGTAGCCCTGCTTCGTCAGGGTGCTGCTAATCTCCCGCTCGATATGTTGCTGCTCTTCTTCGCGGTACAGCACTCGCCAGCTTTTCCCCAGCAGCTCGTCCGGATACTGATAGCCAAACATCTCCAGATGGGCCTTGTTGAGGTAGGAGTAATGTTCGCCATCGGGGAGAATGGCAATTCCGTCCATCGCCGCCTCCACCGCCGCGATGCGCTGCTTTAACTGCTCCTGCATCTGCAGCCGCTGGGTGATGTCTTCGTAGATGCCGACAATGCCAATAATGTTGCCATCACCATCCCGCAGGGGAACCTTGCTGGTGTCAATCCACATGAGTTCGCCAGTGGCTTTTTGCTTGGAAGTCACGTAGTGCAGCACGGGGTTGCCCGACTCAATCACGCGGCGATCGCGCTCTCGATATTGCCCCACCTCGTCGGAGGTACAGGGTAATTGGGCATCGGTTTTACCCACGATATCGTCCACAGAAGCGAGTCCGGTATCCCTGGCGAAGGTCTGATTGCAGCCCAGAAAAACGGATTGACGGTCTTTCCAGAACACGGCCTGGGGTAGGGCATTCAAAATCGTCTCGTACAGCCGCTGCTGCTCCTGAAACCGCTGCTGGCTCTCCTGTAGAGCTGCATTAATCTGCTGGCTTTCCTCCAACACTTTCGAGAGGCGCTGCAAATTCAGCCGCAGCTCAAGCTGGCTTACCACCTGGCGGCTCAGGGCTTCCAGGGCGGCCACCTGTTCGGCGGAGAGCTGCCGGGGCTGGGTATCGATGACGCAGAGGGTGCCCAGGGCATAACCATCGGGCGATCGCAGGGGCGCACCCGCATAAAACCGAATGTGGGGATCGGAGGTGACCAGCGGATTCTGGCTGAATCGCGCATCTGCCGTGGCATCGGGTACAACCATCGGATCCTGGTCCAAGATGGTATGGGTACAAAAGGCGATGTCCCTGGGGGTCTCGCTTTCGTTCAACCCCACCGCCGACTTAAACCACTGGCGGTGGGCGTCCAGTAAGCTAATCAGCGCAATGGGTGCTTGACAGATATGGGCAGCGAGCAGCGTCAGGTCGTCATACGCAGGTTCGGGAGGCGTATCTAAAATTCCATAGTCCAACAGCTTCCTGAGACGCTGCTCTTCATTGTCAGGAAATGGGATGCTCATGCTAACCGGGGTAACTAAGCGTTCTCTCGTTTGAGATAAATATGGGCAGCAATTTGCCCTATCGGTTTAGTATTCCCAGTCTAGAGGCCACAGGTTCTCTCTGGGAGGGTTGACAAAAGCAGCTAGCATAACCTCCAAAACCGCCAAACCCCATCCTCCGTCAAATGCTCCACGAGCGGTTTGGGTCAACTACTCCATAATTCAGGAGAACAGGGCATCAACCGGATGTTGGGCAAATGGTCATTTGTCCCTACCAACGCCTCACCGGGGGGTAAATTTCCCAAGATAAATTTCCTCAGGGCGTAAGGCCAATAAAAAATGCCGAGTAGATCTTTTTCTACTCGGCCTTTCCATGTCCTTAGAAGACCAATCCGAGATCCCTGCCAGGAGGGTCGGATCGGCGCTTAGCAATGGGACACGACTGAATGATAGGTTCAGCAGCCCCCGGCTGGATAGCTTGAGTCAAACTGTCCAGTCCTGAGTAACACGCCAGCCTAGCTACCGACGATGCCACCGTCCTTCCGGGTGATGACAATGGTCACGTCACGGGGAATCGTAACGCCATCCTGGGGTGCCGGGAAGTTGGTCAGCGTCGGGTCGCCATCACCAGGGTGCTGGATATTGCAGAACAACGTCTGGCGGTTTGGGGTGGTGGCGATACCGGTAATTTCACAGCTGGTTACCCCAGTGAACAGGCGGCGAATATTGCTGGAGTCATTGGAATCAGCAACCAGCAACTGGTCGTTGAGGCCCTTCGGCTGCGTACCATCCGTTTCGATAAACAGACGACCATCCGGGTCAGCCCAGAGACCATCCGGGCTGGCGAAGGTGCGCTCGTCGTCTTCGCCGTGGGTGTCCTGAGCCAGGATGTAAATGTCCCAGGTAAAGCTGGTGCCGATGTGGTTTACCCGATCAGAGATTTTGAGGATATGACCATCGGGGTTGGGAGCCAGCGGGTTGGGCGCATTCGGCTCTTCCCGGCGGCTATTGTTGGTCAGGGTAACAAAGACATCGCCATTAGGGGCCGTTGAGATCCACTCTGGGCGATCCATTGGCGTAGCACCCAGCGCATCCGCAGCCAAACGGGTGTAGGTGAGAATTTCAGCCTGGTCTTTGAACTTGCCCTTCAGCGCCGGGTTGTTGATGGTCAGGGGCAACCACCGACCGGTGCCATTGGCGGCAAATTTGGCGACGTAAAGCACACCCCGGTCGAGAGGATGGTTCCCATTCGCGAACATCTCCTCGTAGTCGTTGGCCGAAACAAACTTGTAGATGTAGTCAAAGCGCTCATCATCGCCCATGTAAACGACGATGCGATTGCCTTGGCCAACGACAACTTCAGCACTTTCATGCTTGAAGCGACCCAGCGCCGTGCGCTTAACAGGGGTTTGGGAGGCATCGAAAGGATCGATTTCAACCACCCAGCCAAAGCGGTTTTCTTCGTTGGTGTACTCAGGGTTAGAGAGGTCGAAGCGGGCATCAAAGACATGCCAGCCATAGCCAAAGCCCTCTTCGCTGAAGCCATAGCGATCTTGAGCTTCCGTAGGCGTCCAGGTACCGTTGGCACCAAAGTAACCGTTGAAGTTCTCTTCACAGGTGAGGTAGGTGTCCCAGGGGGTATAGCCATTGGCACAGTTGTTGACGGTGCCCAGGGGCGCGTTACCAGCTGGGGTCCGCAGCAAAGGATGACCAGCAGCCGGGCCGCTGTAGGTAACCGGGGTGTTGACATGGACACGGCGAGCGTTGTTGCTGCCCACGTTCTGCCACTTGCCGTTGATCTCCTTAATTTCAACCACGGAAACCCCGTGAGCATGCTGGGAGAGGCGCACATCTTCCAGGCTTTCGGGGAAATCCTTACCCAGGACGTGGGGGTTGATACCAAATTCGTGGTTGATGGCCAGCATCCCATGGGTGTTGCTACCTTCGATGGCGAAGAGGTGCATACCGTCATGGCCAATGCCTACCTGCTCGGCCTGCTCAGCAGAGGTCGGGCGGGTATTTGGGTCGCCATCATAGGAAGGCCCACCGGGTTGGATGGGGGTGCCCCAGGGAATCAGGGTGTCGTACTGGTACTGGGCTGAAATGTTGGGGACAGGGCCGGAACCGTTGGCTGCGAGAACGGGGTCAAAGCCAATCAGGGTCGTGTTTTGAGCGATCGCCGTTCCGGTATTGGGAACCACGCTGCTACCCGCACTTGGAGCCGTTGCCGCAGTGGCACCCTGGCTCAGAACCTTGTTACCAGCGATCGCCGCCAGGAAACCCGTGGCAGACAGGGCTGCACCACGGGCCAGGACGTTACGCCGTGACATGCGGGCGCGAAGAATGTCCTCAAAAGACCGATTCTTCGACTTATTGCTGCTTCCGTTATCGTGAATCACCTGTAATCTCCTCTCAGTGTTGACCTGTTATCAAACGATTAATCAAACGACGAACCAATCCATCCGCGATTCGAGCAACCCATGGCTCAAACCACAGATGCAAACGCACTAAGGCACTTCCAACTAGAAACCTGATGTGGCACTGCCACCGAAAATCTGCAAACTTTTCAAGCCACAGCTAAATTGGTTGCCTCTCATAGCTCGGCCACCGCACTCGCTGGCATAATAGCGATCGGCACAAGCCTGTTCAGCAAGGCTCCACAGCATTCTGGCCCCATCCAAAACCCTGGCCAAACCGCTGACATCAATCCAGATCGCTCAGGTAATCCTGGGCAGCCCGGCCAGTTAGGCGACCTTCATCGAAGGCTTCATCAATTTGAGATGAGCGACTTCGAGAGATAGCGTTGCGATTATTCAAGCCATTCGGGGGCGACCCACCTGGGGCGATCGCCACCGTATCTCTCTCCCCATGGCGCTGAATCAGCCCGTAGGAGGCGTAATACTGGGTCCAGGCACTCACCTGGGGATTGGCCTGCCACTGCTCGCGGGAAACAGTGGTTGTTAGGATGGGAATCATCTCGCCGTTGCGATTGCTTAAAACTACAACCCGAACGGTCGGCAGGCTTGGGTTTTGGGTAAACTGGCGAGCGATCGCCTCCTCTGCTAAGGACTCTGCCTCAGCAGCCAGATCACTGTAGGTGACCTGACCATAAACGGGCATATTAATTACGACGCTGCCATCTTCAATGACGCTTTCGACTTCGGCCTGAGCTGGAAGATAACTTCCGCCCCAAAAATAAACAATCCATGCGGCTGCAATGGCCGCTAGAAACCGGCTTATGAAAATTAGATTCACAGAGCTATAAATCCATCAACAATTTGACGGCACCAACAGATAGAAGTAGCCTCGAAGCCGATAAATTTTCGACCTCCAGCATACTCCCACCCATTTTTTATGTTGAGGTAAAGCTCAGGTTAAAATTAAGGTTAAGCTTTAGCTAAAAGTCCGGATAGTTCGGTTCTTGACCCCGTTCAACATCCAGCAGCCAGTTGATAAAGTGAAAAATAGCTGAGATAAAAATCCAGGAAAAAATCAGGTCGAACCCCAGGTAAAGCGCCAGTTTCATGGAAGATATCGTCCTTTGTTAAAATTGCTGAGTCTGCCAGTATTGGGGATCTTTTTATGGATGGAAGATAAAAACAATTAAAAAAATATCGTAGGGACTTATTTTCACACTTGCTTCATAGCTACTTCATAGCTGCTTCATAATCTAAGCACAATTAAAGCCAATCTTTAGAGGAAGTAAACTAAATTCCAACAAGTCTACCGACAAATCTATCGATTGACTTACCCCTTTCCCACACCGCACTCCCCACAGGTGCGGAACAGTAGCATGTGACCGTGCATTTAATTTTCCCGAAGCTTAGCCCCTGTCGCGCTGAAAATTTCGTCCAGAGCACCTATCCCCATCTCAATTCTAACGAAATTCCGATCGAGATTTTTGTTCCCAATGCCTGAGATTTCTCCCACCCTTGCCCATACCCTCTCGACGCCGCTACAAATTGGCTCTGTGACGGTTCACAGCCGTGTCCTCCAGTCTCCCCTGTCTGGGGTAACTGATCTGGTGTTTCGCAGGCTGGTGCGCCGCTATGCCCCCAATTCCATGATGTACACCGAGATGGTCAGCGCCAGCGAACTGCATCATTTGCGATCGCTCCCCAAACTCATGGAAATTGACCCCAACGAGCGACCCATCAGCATCCAGATCTTTGACTGTCGCCCCGATTTCATGGCCGAAGCCGCTCAGCGGGCGGTGGATCAGGGCAGCGACACCATCGATATCAACATGGGCTGCCCGGTGAACAAGATTACCAAAAAAGGCGGTGGCTCGTCCCTGCTGCGTCAACCCGACCAGGCCGTTCGCCTGGTGGAGGCCGTGGCGCAGGCGGTGGATGTGCCGGTGACGGTAAAAACCCGCATCGGCTGGAGCGAAACCGAAATCAACGCGGTAGATTTTGCTAAACGGATGGAGGATGCTGGGGCGCAGTTGCTGACGCTGCATGGGCGGACCCGTGCCCAGGGCTACAATGGCAAGGCCGACTGGGGCTGGATCAAGCGCGTGAAGCAGGCCCTCTCCATTCCGGTGATTGCCAATGGGGATATTTTCTCGGTAGAGGCGGCGGTGCGCTGCCTGGAGGAAACGGGGACCGATGGCGTCATGTGTTCACGGGGAACCCTGGGCTACCCATTTCTCGTGGGAGAAATCGACCACTTTTTCAAAACGGGAGAACGGCGTCCAGCACCCACCATTACGGAACGTCTGGAATGTGCCCGTGAGCATTTGCGCTGGCTCTATGAGTACAAGGGCGATCGCGGCATTCGCCAGGCCCGTAAGCACATGGCCTGGTATGCCAAAGGGTTTGCCGGGGCCGCAGAACTGCGGGACCAGCTCTGCCGCATCGACTCCGTGGCAGAAGGAGACGCCCTCCTGGCAATGGCCATCCGTCAGCATCTGGAGGCATCGCCCGAATCCGGATTGCAGAATCTGGCGATGACCTGTCTGTAGATTTTTCTTCTCTCCATCAAGGGGAAACATCTAGCCGTAGGACTTTTCTACCAGGCTGGAGAAGGTTTGAATCTCCGTAAAATCACGGATAACCCAGGTTGCCCCTGCTGCATACAGATCTTCTGATGAATGGGTAGAAGCCACGCCGATGGTGGTAATGCCCGCTCCCACCGCAGAACGAATGCCAGAGGGCGAGTCTTCAAAAACCAGTGCCTCCTCCGGCGCGACCCCCAGTTTTTCCAGTCCAACTTGATAGGGGAGGGGATGGGGTTTGCCAAAGGGCAGTTCCTCGGCGATTACTACGACCGGAAAGGTAGACCGCAGGCGGAGGGTGTCTAGCATAAACCAGGCATTGTCGGGCGGAGCATTGGTCACGATCGCTCGCTGCATCTTGTTGGCATCAGTCCAGTCCAGCAAATTGAGTAGTCCCGGCAATGGGGAAAGCTGGGTGGCGGCGCGGCAACGAAATTCGGCCTCTTTGCGATCGCCCAACTGCCGACCTTCTTCCAAGGACAGGTGGGGCAGGATATCCCGAATAATATCCACGTTCAGTCGACCGCTGAAGTTGGCATCATAAAAGGCCCGATCGATGTCGAGCCGATAGTCCTTCAAAACGTCTTGCCAGGTCGCAAAGTGGAGGGGGTCGGTGTTGGCGAGGGTGCCGTCCAGATCAAATAAAATGGCCTTCATAAAAACGCCTGGTATGGGTCTGCAGCAACAGGGTGGACATTGCCCACCTCTCCCACAGTTTTATCCCAAACCAACACCTACCCAAAGGTTTTGCTATTCCAACCCCACATTGCCCCTTGGGCATTGGCAAACTCGATGTAGGTGCGATTGGCCGGTACTCCAAGGGTTTGCTCAATTTTCTGGCAAAAATCCTGGCTCATCGCCTTCGTTTGCGCTGAACTCATCGTGCCCACGCTCTTGATCTCGACGTAGCAAACCGGGTCGGTAGTCCCGGCGAAGGTCATCGCCACATCTGGCTCAAACGCCGTCATCACATAGGACTCTGGTTTACCAAGGTGCTGAGCAAGGCTGGCGGATAGAGTTTTTAGCATCGCCTCGACCTCAGTCTGGGCCGGGGCGCTCCTGGAGGTTTGAACTTTAATCAGGGGCATAGTGAATCAGCAATTACGCGCGACAGCGATTCCAGTTTAGTACGGATACTCATCCTGGTAGCTGGAGTTGTCTGCCTCATCGTTAGTGTAGTCAGCAGGGCGGTATTCGGTGTAATCGCCTGTGGAAGAGGCTGGCCGCGCTGGATATTGCTGTTCGGGAGCCGAGCGTCGCGGGTAGGCGGGTTCATCCACCGGCTCGCGCTCGGCTGGGGGGGCTACATAGTTTTCTCGATAGTCTTCCCGGTAGTCTTCTCGATACTCGTCGCGGCTGCGGGAACGGGCAGGGCGATCGCCCCAATCGGCATCGGGGTTGCGTCGGCCCACATCATCCCAGGTCGGCTCGACGATGTCGTCGCGCTCAGGATATCGGCGCTGGGGACGGGGCAGGCGGCGCTTGCTGGCGGGTCGGTCATCGGGACCGTAGCCACCCTCATCCCGACGATTGCCGCCATAAGCACTTCGGCGACTATCGGCGTAGTCATCTCGGCGGGCGCTGCGCGGGTCGCGGCTGGCGCGAATGCGGCGAGACTCGGCCCGGTCTTCAACGGACGGCAGCTCTTCGAACTCTGCACGATACTCGTAGTTATCGTAGCGGTAGTTGCGGCTGACGGGGCGATCGTCGTCAACGATGGGGGTGTTGCGTTTGGCCTGCTGGGTGGTGACGCCGCGCAGGCGGATATTTTCTACTGCAAAGAAAACCGCCGACCCGGCCAGGGAAAGCTGACCCAGCAGCAGTAGCGGGTCGAGCCGCCAGCCCTGAAACATCAAAATCAGGCCGGTAATTAGCGCGATCGCAGCGAAGAAGATATCGTGATCGCGAGACAGCTCTGGACGATAGGAGCGCATGGCATACAGCGCTACCCCGCACAGCGCTAGCGCAATCCCCAAAATAAAAGCGGGATTACTCCCGAAATTGATCATCGACTTTGCCCTCGCTTGTTCCGTACGTCCATGTTTACGTCCATGTTAACGAGTCTCACCGGAAATCTCTACTCCATTGCAGAACATTCAGCCCTCTGGCCAAAAAGCAAGTCTCCGAGGAAAGAACTTCGCAAAAGTTCGATTGGACTGTGCGGCAAAGGGCTGATCAAGATGCCTGCAAATATTGACTTGTTTGCCTACACCCAACCTGTCTGCATCTTGGTTGACCGACAAAACTCTTGAAAGCCTGATTCTGCCGTAGGATGGATTAGCGTCAGCGTAACCCATCAAAACCATTACTGGTGTTGGGTTTCGCGTTGCTCAACACCAACCTACGTTAGATTTTTTGTCAATTAACCAGGTCTGTATCTAAAGTTATGCATCCCTAACTATGCGTCTACAACTAATGCATCTACACTACGCAGCTAAGTAGAACTGCATTGAAAAACGAAGGTTAGAAAACCGGGGGAACCTCCCGCCGGGGCACTTCCCCGGTTTTCTAACATGAATCTAATTGTGCCGACCTACTTATTCCCTTGAAAACTATCCGAAAACCTTGATAGGAGTTATTGAGGGCGCACCGCTGTACGCCCCGGCTTGGCTGAAGTTGCCCTATCTGCGCTGAATCTTGTCTTTTTGGCTGACAAAGACCAGACCAACGACCACGGGAATCACGACGATTGCCGCCCCTGCCAGCAAGCTGTAGAAGAAATTTGCCAAAGATGGTGTCATAGATTTCCAACCCCCGCTTTAGATAACGTTAGATTATTCATCATAATTTTATCGCCCTGTTTGCCCCTTGAGAAGACCAGCAAACGATTTCCATTCCTAGAATTCAGCCAATTGCCGTCCCCAGTGGGCGCTAGAATTGGGAAAGAACTAGATTATGGCATGTAAAGGTTTGTGACCACCATGACTGTCGCTGCGATCGCCTCCTGGATTTTAGGGCCGTTTCTCGCCTTGATGACCCTGCTGTTCATCCTGAGAATTGTTTTAACCTGGTATCCCCAGGCTGACCCCAATCGCCTCCCCTTCAATCTAATAACCTGGCCCACCGAGCCATTTCTGATCCCACTGCGCCGCGTCATTCCTCCCCTGGGCGGGGTTGACATCACTCCCATCGTTTGGGTGGGCATCTTTAGCCTGCTCCGGGAACTGCTGCTGGGCCAGCAAGGGCTATTGATGATGGGGCGCTTCTAGCGCAACCCTTAGCGCAACCCTACTGGGGCTGCATCATTTGCTCGACAAAATTGGTGTAGACGTTACCCTCCCTGAACTCTGCCGTTTCCAGCACCCTCTGGTGGAAGCCGATGGTGGTGGGCAGCCCCGTAATGGCACACTCCCGCAGCGCCCGCTTCATCCGGCGGATGGCGGCGGGGCGGTCTGGCCCCCAAACGATCAGCTTGCCGATCAGCGAGTCGTAATAGGGCGGGATTTCGTAGTCGGTATAGACGTGGGAATCCATGCGCACTCCCGGCCCTCCCGGCGGCAGATAGCCACTGATCCGTCCTGGATGGGGTCGGAAATTTTGATCGGGGTCTTCGGCATTAATGCGGCATTCAATGGTGTGCCCCCGGAGTTTTACCTCGTCTTGGGTGAGCCGCAGCGGTTCTCCCTGGGCGATGCGAATTTGCTCGGCAATCAGGTCTAGCCCCGTGACCATCTCTGTGACTGGATGTTCGACCTGGATGCGCGTATTCATTTCCATGAAGTAAAACTGGCCGGACTGATCTAGCAAAAACTCTACGGTGCCAGCTCCGACATAGCGAATGGCCTGGGCCACCCGCACCGCCGCCGACCCCATCTTGTCGCGCAGTTCGGGACTGAGGGCAATGCTGGGGGCTTCTTCGAGGAGCTTCTGGTGCCGCCGCTGAATGGAGCAGTCGCGCTCCCCCAGGTGAATCACGTTACCGTGGCTGTCGGCAAGAATTTGAAACTCAATGTGGCGAGGTCGTTCGATAAACTTTTCGAGGTAAACGCCAGGATTACCAAAGGCAGCCTCCGCCTCCCCCTGGGCGGCCAGGAATGATTTGACGAGGTCTTCCTCGCGGCGCACCAGCCGCATGCCCCGTCCACCGCCCCCTGCCGTCGCTTTGACCATAACGGGGTAGCCAATGGTGCGGGCGATCGCCAAAGCAGCCTGATCATCTGACAGAAGACCGTCACTTCCCGGTACCGTGGGCACGCCAATTTGCTTCATCGTCTCCCGCGCCGTGGACTTGTCTCCCATCGACAGCATGGCTTCTGGAGTAGGGCCAATAAAGGCAATTTGATGGTCGGCGCAAATTTCGGCGAATCGGGCATTTTCGGCCAGAAACCCATAGCCGGGATGAATGGCGGTGGCGTTGCGCGTCAGGGCGGCGGCAATGATGTTAGGGATATTTAGATAGCTTTTATTGCTGGGCGGTTCGCCAATACAAACGGCTTCATCAGCTAGCTGGACGTGAAGTGCATGGCGATCAATTGTGGAGTGAACGGCAACCGTTGCAATCCCCATTTCTTCACAGGTCCGGAGGATTCTGAGCGCAATCTCACCCCGGTTTGCAATCAAAATTTTGGAAAAATGCATCTTCCAGCTTTCAGATGAGGTTCGATGAGTCAGACAGGCCAGGCCGTTCAGGCGACAAGTCAAAGCCTGCCAAGGCCGCTGGACTAGGATAGGGGAAGCGATGCCAGCACATTCTCTAACAAAATCCCACCTGAAACCAGCCAGAAATTGATTCTATCACTCTTCCTGTAACGGGTGGCGATATTTTGGGGCGATCGCCCCGGAGGATAACGGGATTGGCCATTGAGATTTCAGACCGGCATTCAGCTAAAGTTAGCCCCTATGCCTCAGTGCCCCAAACCCCAATTTCCAATCCCGTTTTTGCACAGTTTCCGAAGATCTGGATCCGAAAGATCTGGATAAGAGCCTCAGAAAATTTTAATCAGCGTGATTCACTCAAAGTGATCTGGCATTTATTCAGCGGTAGCTAGCTCGGTACTGCCACGACTGCGGCGACGGGTAAGCGAGTTGAACAGCATTTGACCGATGGCCTTAACTAAATTACCTTCCAGCTCGTTGAACAGCTTCATGTTCATGCCGAAGGCATCATTGGCTTCGTCCACAATCCGGTCAGCCGTGGCCTCATCAATGGGCAGACTATCCATTGCCTGACGGTACTGGTCTTTGAAGGCTTTCTCGTCGGAGATGTCCGAAAATTCGTAGAAAGCGGTGCCCATGCCATCCGACAGGTTCATGGCCCGCTGGGCAATTTTCTTGAGAATTTGCCCACCGGACAGGTCGCCCAAATAGCGGGTATAGGCGTGGCCAACAAGCAGTTCGGGTTGGTGGTTAGATACGTCGCGAATGCGCTGCACATAGGCTTCACCGGCAGGGGAAAGGGCGATTTGTTCGCGCCAGTTATTGCCGTAGTAATAGTGCAGATCTGCTTCCAGGCTGGCTTTGCGGTTCAGTTCAGGGAAATAGATTTTCGAAAGAATGGGATGGCTGCGATGCCGCTCCATCTCTTCTTCCATTGCTGAATAAACAAAGTAAAGGTTAGTTACTAACTTGCGGTATGAAGTTTTTTCAACGACTCCCTTCAGGAAGCACTTTACAAAGCCAACATTTTCTGCCATTGAGTGGGACTTTTTTGTCCCCTCACGCAGCTTGCTTGCTAAATTACAGCTCATGCTAAACGTCCTAACTTAATGTCTCAACAAAGAGGTGTGAACCAAGCGATCGCAGGGACTCCAGCCCTCTAGATCGTTAGCGTAATCTGATTTGATGAGAATTTTCATTAAAAATGATTACGGTTCATCTCTTTCAGGATTCGCCTTTCCTTATTTCCTGACGGCTTCTAGTAATCGGGAAAAATAGAAGCGGGTTTTAGTCATGGCATTGCGGCGAATTTCCCACCCGTGAGACTCCAAAAAGCCCACAATGTCTGCCTCCCTATGGAGATAGGCCCGCGTTGCTTTGCTGGGACCGGGGAAAAAGTCACCAATTTTTTTCAACAGCGTATAGCAGGGCGTTTTGGGGGCAAAGCTAAGAATGAGCCGGGACTCCGCCAGCCCAGACAGATGCTTGATCATGTCGGCGGCTTTTTCCTGGGGATAGTGAATCAACACATCCAGGCAAATGACCGTGTGGTAGCGGCCATCAAGGTCTTCCAGGTCTTTCACGGCGATCGCCAACTTTTCTGGCCGATCGAGGCTTTGGCTCGCCCGCTCAGCCGCTTCCCCCACCATTTTCTCGGAGATGTCGCTGGCGTAGACCGTAGCCCCCTCTTGGGCCAGGGGAATGCTGAGGCTGCCCACCCCACAGCCCGCATCGCAAATAGTCAGGTCAGGCAGGTTGCCATCGTCCCGCAGCCAGGCCAGCACCGTGTCTACCGTTTGCTGGTGCCCCTTGCGGATGTCTAACTGCACGGAGTTAACTTCGTCGTTGCCATAAATCCGCCGCCAGCGATCGAAGCCCGTGGCGTTGAAATAATCTTTGACAACCACTTTATCGTCGATGGGTTGGTTCGCTCTTTTGTCGTCTACGATGTTCATGCGATCGCCCGGTAGGTATAAATATTCGACGCTGAATTCAAAGTGAATCGCGGGTACCGCTTAAAATCCTATTACGTTCCGTAAACTCGGGTGAGGATGCAGTTTGCGATTCGTCACAAAAGTTTAACTTAGCGCGATCGCGACGCCTTGAGCTTGAAGTACGCTTCGATCACCTGCTTGGTCATCGGTCCCGTGACCTTACTACCGCCGCCGCCAGAGTTTTCAGCAAAGGCCACCACGACGATTTCCGGATTTTCGTAGGGGCCGTAGAGGCCAAACCAGGCGTGGGACTTCCGGGGTGGATCCTCAGCCGTACCGCTCTTGCCCGCCAGGGGGGGCAGGTTGGGGTCGTTCAAGGCTCGTCCGGTGCCGCTGGTGATGACCTCGCGTGCCCCATCCTGGAGCACCCGCATCGTCGCCGGGGAAATGTTGACGGATTTGCGCCAGGTGCGGGCAGCCTCATTGTCTTTGAGCAGGTGGGGGGTGACGCGATCGCCCCCATTCGCCACAATGGCGAACATGATGGCTACCTGCAGCGGCGAAGCCTGCAAAAAGCCCTGACCAATGGAAGTGTTGATCGTATCTCCCTGATACCAAATCTCGCCCACGTTCTCTCGCTTCCAGGCATCGTCGGGCACCAGACCTGCTGCTTCTTCTGAGGCAATTTCAATGCCCGTTTTACTGCCAAACCCATAGTTGCGGGTCCATTGAATCAGCGGCTCTGGCCCCATGCGCATGGCCGTCTGGTAAAAGAAGGTGTCGCTGCTCATGGCGATCGCCCCACGGAAACCCAGAGGCCCAAATCCTGCCCGGTTCCAATCCCAAAACAGAATGCCCCCCGCCCGCACGTAGGGGTAGGTGGGCAGTACCACATCGGGCGAATAGTTGCCCGACTCAATGGCGGCGGTAGTCGTGACGAACTTAAACGTGCTGGCGGGCGGATATCCCCGAATCGCCCGGTTGACGAAGGGAAACTCCAGGCTCTGGAGCCGTTCCCACTCGGCGCTGGTGATGTGGGTTGAGAACACATTGGGATCAAAGGCAGGACGACTCACCATCGCCAGAACGCCACCGTTGTTCGGATCCATCGCCACGATCGCCCCCTTGGTGTCTCCCAGGGCGGCCTCCGCTGCCTTTTGCAGATCCAGGTCGATCGTAAGCTGTACGTCATTGCCCGCCAGCGCCTCCTTTTCCCCGAGAATGCGCAGCACCTGGCCAATGCCATCCACTTCCACCTGACGCCCGCCCCACTCCCCCCGCAGGAGGGACTCAAACGCCGACTCAACGCCCATCTGACCAATCACATCCCCCAGGCGATAGCCGTCGTCTTTAAGGCGCTTCAGCTCTTCGTCGGTGATTTCTCCGGTGTAGCCGAGGACGTGGGCAGCCAGATCCCCGTGGGGGTAGTAGCGCTCCGTCTCCGCTTCTACCTGGATGCCCGGTAGCTCTGACTTAAACTCCATCAGGGCCGTGAGCTGGGCTGGGGTAATGTCGCGGGCAATGCGCACCAGAAACGGCGAGTCGTACCCCGCCTGTCCCAGCCGCTGTCGAATATCTTCCGCCGGAATATTAAGGATGTTGGCGATGCGCTGAATGGTTGGCTCCCAATCCGCTTCTTCGTTGTCGATGGGCCAGAGATAAACGGAATAAGAGAGGCGGTTGCTAACCAAAAGCTGCCCGGTGCGATCGAGAATTCTGCCCCGCTCTGGCGGACGCGGCAGCAGACGAATGCGGTTATCTTCCGCAAGTTGCCGGTTGCGGGGGCCTTCGATGAGCTGCAGGTAGGCCAAGCGGCTGGCCATACCCCCCACCAGCAGCAAGGTGATCAGCACCATGCCGATTACCGACTGAAACTGCTGACCGACGGTACGTCCGGTATCTCGATGGTTAAGCTTGTGACTGATGGGGGAATTCTGAAGTAATGCCATAGTCTAAATTGCTGCCGCGCTCCCAAATTTTATGCTCGACTGGAAAGGAGATGAATTTTCACTGTGGCTGCTTTCCGGTGTTGGCTAACCTGTGGCTATGTCATCGCGCCCTGACCATTATTCATGCAGGCGATCGCTGGGTCAGCTTTAACTTTCAGGTAGATCCAGCAGACAGATCCAGGGGGAAATACCCCAGAACTTACGGTTGGCAGGGCACGGGGCTGGTTATTTATTTCTTGTAAACATAAATTAGCTGCATGATGGGCGGATAATTTTTTGCAGGCAATCAGTCATAGACGATTGTAGAACAAGCCCCTGGCCCTGGCGACCTGCTCTGATTCTAAGCCAGGGCGCTTGGTAGAATCTGGAAGTGCATGCAATTTGCAACCGATTGGAGGAAGTAGAAATGCACCTTAAACGTTTGACCGTTCACTGGCCCTTCTGGCGATCGCACGCGTCAGTATTGCGTCTGTTTGGATTGATTCACTTCACATAGCAGGTTCCACAGGTTAGTTTTTACACAGGGGGTTGTAAGAAAGCCATATGTCCCAGACGGTTGCTCAGAATCAGCGCGTCGCGCCCACCCAATCTGCAATTGATGTTCAGCTTTGCAAAGTCTTTAAAGTTTTTGGCAGTGATACCGCCGTTCGAGGCGTTGATCTCAACATCTGCCGGGGCGAATTCTTCAGTATCCTGGGGCCGTCAGGTTGCGGCAAAACCACCACGCTACGACTAATTGCCGGATTTGAAGAACCCACAGCAGGCAATATTTTCATCCGGGGGCAGTCAATGGCCTATGTCCCGCCCTACCGTCGCCCGGTCAACACCGTCTTTCAAAGCTATGCCCTGTTTAACCACATGACCGTTTGGGACAACATCGCCTTTGGCCTGCGGATTCAGCGCCAGAGCCGGGCGATCGTCCATGACCGGGTTAGTGAGGCTCTGCGCCTGGTAAAGATGGAAGCCTTTGCCCGTCGCTACCCCACCCAGCTCTCGGGAGGGCAGCAGCAGCGGGTGGCCCTCGCCCGTGCCCTGGTCAATCGTCCGGCGGTGGTGCTACTGGATGAACCCCTGGGAGCGCTCGACCTGAAGCTGCGCAAAGAAATGCAGGTGGAGCTTTCCACCCTACATCAGCAGCTCGGCGTCACCTTTGTCATGGTGACCCACGACCAGGAAGAAGCCCTGAGCCTGTCCGATCGGATTGCGGTGATGCACGAAGGCCAGATTGAGCAAATCGGCACCCCCAGCGAAATCTACGACTATCCCCAAACCCCTTTCGTTGCTGATTTCATTGGCGACACGAACCTGTTCCGGGGGCGCATTGAGCCGCTTGACTATGCCCCCCAGCCCCCCAGCCCTATCCCTGGCTACGACTCCACCCGCAAAGTGGTCACTGAACAGGGAATGACCATCTTCGTGCGATCGCCCGACGCCTGGAATTCCTCAGAACCGCCCCGGCAGGTGGTGGTTAGCATCCGTCCCGAAAAAATTCAGGTCAGCCTGGGTCAGCCCGAGGCAGCGGTTAACTGCTTCGCCGGTCGCCTTAAAAACGTCATGTATCTGGGCACCCACGTCCACTACCTGGTTGAACTGCAGTCGGGTGACCAGCTTAAGATTATGCAGCCCAGCCAGCCCAGCGATCGCCCCGACCTGCATACCCCCATCTACGCCTATTGGAACGAGGCAGACTGTCTGGTGCTGGCCGCCTGAAGTCTGGTCAGATGGCGGTCAGATCCCTGGCCGCCGAATTACGAATCACCCCAACGCGAGGCCAGGGCCAGAATCGAAAGACGGCTCGACCGATAATATTTTCTCCGGGCAAAAATCCCCATACGTGGGAATCATTGCTGTTGTTGCGGTTGTCGCCCATAACGAAGTACTGGCCCGCTGGCACTTGAAACGGTTCAATGTCGTAGTCGGGCGGCTCGGCAGTGTAGTTTTCGGCCAGAGGTTTTCCGTCGCGGTAGACCACGTGATCTTGAACTTGCAAGATCTGACCGGGGACACCCATCACCCGCTTAATAAACGCCTGGTCGTGGGTGTAGCCAAACACCTGGAGCTGGCGGGGCGGCTCGAAGACCACAATGTCCCCTACCTGGGGTGGATGGAGCCGGTAGGACACTTTCTCAATGACCAGGCGATCGCCCACCTGCAGGGTCGGCACCATGGAGTCGGAGGGGATGAAGCGCGGTTCTGCCACAAACAGCCGAATGATGATGGCCAGAAAAATGGCGATCGCCAGGGTCTGAACGTTGCTTTTTTGGGCCTGCCAGAGCTGCCGCCAAAACGAAGGGCTGCCTGCTGCCTGGGTTTCGG
Organism: Synechococcales cyanobacterium; assembly: GCA_035285585.1. Taxonomy (GTDB): domain Bacteria; phylum Cyanobacteriota; class Cyanobacteriia; order CAKZMO01; family CAKZMO01; genus JAYKGU01. Next base: position 29,358 of record JAYKGU010000290.1, on the reverse strand, counting down.
GAGAAGGATCGGCGGGTGGTGGATCGGATGGGGAGGGATGCCTTTCTATGGTCATGCTAAACCGCAAGAGTTTTGAGTCAGTAAGTAGGTCAGCACAATTAAATTCATGTTAGAAAACCGGTGGGGCGCTCCCCCGGTTTTCTAACCTTCGTTTTTCAATGCAGTTCTACTTAGTAAATTAAGCATTCACCACTGTACCGCAAACTCACGGCGATGCCATTGGAGCTATTTCCGATGCGTCTATAGCCGCTAGGAGACTACCGTTTCTGCCGGGAGGGGCTGGCTCGCAGGAGTTACCATGGCTTTCCCCTGGACAACCAGCACTGAACAGGGCGCATGGTGGAGAACGTAATTGCTGACGCTGCCCAGCAACACCTCCGTCAGCCCCCGTCGCCCGCGTCGTCCCAGGACGATCAGGTCAGCATTCCACGAACGGGCCATTTCGCAAATGCCTGCACCGGCATCCGCCATCTTGACATCGGCTCCAATAGTAACGCCCACCTGGGCCGCCACCTGCCGATAGTGCTCAATGCTCTCTTTAACCTGGGCGAGCTGGTGCTCAAACAGAGCATGTTCGGCGCGATAGCTCTGCTCAATCAGGTGGGGAGACAGCCCCAGTTCGCCGGAAAGCGGGGGAGGAGTGAGCAGGGCGTCAGTGGTAACAGCATGGTAAATTCGCAGCGATGCCTGATGTGCTTGCGCCAACTCCAGCGCCTGATTGAAGACAACTTGACTCAGGTTGGAGAAATCTAGCGCCACCAAAATTCGTTCGTAGCTCATGGCCGGGTGCCCTCCGTAGCATCTCTTCCGAGCATAGATCAGCCCAGACGACCTGCTGCAGTTTCGCAATATCACTTTAACTGGTGGGTTATGCCGGGGATCACCTCCCTGGGGGAGATGGGCTAGACGAGCATGCGCTCCAGGGCATCGATGTCTAGAATGCACAGCGTGTCTCGCTCGCGGGCGATGTACTCCTTCTTTTCAAGCTTACTGAGGACGCGGGTTACGGTTTCCCGCGCCAGCCCGCTGAGGCTGCTCAGCTCCCGGTGGGGCAGGTTGGGGATCTCGATGCCCTTATCGCCCTTCTTGCCCTGGCCGTCAGCTAGAAATAGCAGAATATCCACCACCCGTGAGGTGCTGTCGGATTCCCGCAGGCGCAACCGCCGGTTTACCTGTCGCAGTCGGCGTGCCATTAGCTGGGCCAGACGGATGCCCGCTAGCGGTTCGCCATGGATCAACTGTACAAAGTCCTGGGAGGGCAGATTGCTAATGACCGTTGGCGCAAGGGTGATCACATCCGTCGATCGCGGCACTTCGTCAAGGGGAGCCATTTCGCCAAACAGCTCGCCCTTCCCCAAAATGTTGAGGGTTACTTCCTTGCCGTCAATATTATAGGTGCGAATTTTGACCCAACCTTCCAGGATGAAGTAGACCGAGTTACCCCAATCATTTTCCAGGAGAATGACCTGATTCGGCGGATGGTTGCGCGTAACGGCATGAGACGTGGCTTTTATAACCACATCCTCCGGTAGCCCATCAAAGAACGGGGCTGAACGAATGATTGAACTATCGCGAGGTTCACGAGGATTATAGCGGTCGTCCATTAGCAAAGTTGTCCCTAAGATTTAGGGGCGATCAGGGTTGCAAGCGCAAGCCTTGCTCGACCGGAAAGGGTTTCCCCGGCTACCATGATGCCTCAGCGCCCAAGACCGGACATGGCAGAACCGCGTCCGGCTAGCACCGTACCATACATTAGCTTAGCCTTAAATATAGTGCAGTATCGGTACGGGCGGCACGGGGCAGCCTATGTTGGGAACTGACCGAGCGCTGTTTACGTCCTTGGAACTCCTGTTCCAACTTTTACCCCGTTTCTCATTTAGCTGCCGTTGGAGTGCGCCCCCTAACCGAGAACACACCCCGACCGCTGATCGTCAGCCCCCTTTGGAGAAAGCAGTTCAGCCAGGCGTACGCTCAATCCGGTAGGGGGAATTAGACATCGGGAGCGAAGTTTCCAGGGAGACCGTCTCCAGGGGAGCCAGTTCGGGGCGGGCGATCGCCCAGTTAATCCCTCCCCTATTTGCATTCAGGCCATTTGCATCCACCACTGATCGGGAGTGGGTTTCAGTGGTCTGTGGCCGCCAATCCATTTCCCGCAGGTCGGGCAGCCCCTGGTTAAACAACTGGGGCAGGCGAATGCCCCCCGGTCCTTCCAGGGAAGGCTGCCAGGTCATCCAGAACAGACCTCCAACGGCTCCGGCCATCAGAGCCGCGTAGCCAACATAGAGGTGGGCGGGTCGCAGATAAGACGGGGCTGTCGCCGGTCGGGAAGACTTCTGCCAAGAGGGCAGGACGGTTTTACTGGTATCGGGCAGAGGGATGCGGCTGGCAAGGGACGCCCCTTCCAGGGACAGGGCATCACCCAGACGCTGGATAAACCCGCGCACATAAACATCTTCAGGAAGCTGATCGAGCCGCCCTGCCTCCAGTGCTTTTACCAAATGCAGCGGCACATGGGTGCGGTAGTGAACCTGCTCGATTGACAGGGAAAGGGACTGACGGGCCTGGTGGAGTTCGGCCCCGATTTGGCGGAGCATCGACTCGCGATCGCCCCCCGTCTGAGCCTGACCTGACGGCACCCGTCCTCCCATAGCCCGGCCCCAAAATCCCCTGGAGGTTGTAGGGGGTGAGGTCTCCTGGGAGAGCGGAGACACCGGTGAGGCAGGTTGCCCAGGCGAAACATCCTCAGTCGCGATCGCGGCTGGAGCCAACGGTGATGGGTCTGACGCTGGTAAAGAAGTAGACGGGCGATCGCCCCTCTCTCCTGACAAGGTGTTGTACGCTGAATCGGGCTGATCCCCAGGGGATGGGCCGACCAGCAACGGTGTCAGCGCTGCCGAGGGGCGCATTTCTGAAACCGTTGGCCTGAGGGAGGAGGGCGGGACGAGCGGTTCAGCCGTGGCTGCCCCGGCGGCTGACATGGAAGTTGCAGCTAAGGTATGGGCAGCGGGCATCGAAGGTGTTCCGGGCACATCCTGGTACTGTCGAACCACCTGGCGGAGCGCCAGCCGAATCGCCTCTCGCCCCAGGGATCGGATTAAAGCCTGAACTCCTTCAGAGGCACCTCCCAGGCGCTGTTGCAATCCGGTCAGCGCCCGTTTATAGATATCGCTCTGACAAAATTCAGCTTCGACCGTTCCAAACAGTTGCCGCAAATCATCGTGGGAAATGGATAATTTAGTGCCCCTGGCGTCTACTAATTGAGCGCAAGATAGTGTCGCCACAGTTACGAACCCCTTGTAAAGCTACCTACAGCAGGGTAAACCCGGTTGGACGGCGGAGGATGGTTCGGTAACAAGGCCCCTTCCAGCCAACGCAGGCGCTACCTGAAAACCGTGAATCTGCCGAGATAAGAGTTCTATCCCTTGACCAGATCACACTTAAGACTTTCCACGGGTTGAATGCGGCTCCGGATGAGAATGACAAATTTGCAACAATTGCGATCGCCAAAGTTTCTATCTCGATTCGACTCGTTGCAGCACCTTAGCCCGGCCAGGGAGCAACAGCCGATCAATTACTGGATTCCCGTTCAGGTTGATAGGTCAGCGACCAGCAGCGCTCCAGATGACGGCATTTGTAGACGTGCCAGTAGCGCGTTGGATGCAAGATAATAGGAGACTGGGCATTGAAAAGCTCTTGATTGAGATACTTCCAAAGCGGAAAGCGGAGATTTTGCTGGTTAGGATTCATAACACGCGACTTCTTGCAGAACTATCAGTAAAGAACCTGAAGAAACCTCTCTGTCTAACTGTCTGAGATCAGAACTTAAAGGTTCCAATATAAGCGTGCCCAAACTAATCCAATAACTTTATATAGGAACTGCAAAGTTTAGTGATTTTCGGATAAATCTTAAACGCTTAAAAAGCTTACCCCACCAGGCTTTGTGATGCAGGTCACTAAGCTAAAACCCTGATCTAGCAATGGGTACGGCACCTGAAAAATTCCGTAGCTTTTAGGAGGGAGTAGATGCTTTTTATCTAACTCGTTTAAGGAGTGAACAGACTCGTGAAATTACATAAGTTTTCTTCAGCCTGTAGGTATCTCCATCGGGAAAATAAGCGATTTAGCCGAACATTCGTCGGCAGCAAGAGCCTGGGAAAAAGGCATAGTCACGCCTCCAGGCTTTATGAACTCTGTTTGAAGCTAGAGGTGCCCAAGCAGGTGGTATCAATTGTGCCTCTACCTAAACGCTGATTACGGGCTGTTGTGGAGGCAGTCCCGCAGCGTTTCCGGCACCGATCGGGGCTGCCAGCCCAGCTCCTGCCGTGCTTTTGCGGCATCAACGCGCACACAGCGGTCGTAGATGTAATGAACCCGTTCTCGGCTAATGGGCGGTTGCCACTGCAACATTCGCCCGATGGGGTCAAGGAGGTTACCCGCCAGCCGCACCAGCCAGGGGGGCACCTCCGCCGGAGCCGGAACGCCGGTTTCCTGACTGAGAATTTGGAACATCTCGCGGGTCGTCAAATCCCCTGAGGAAAGGATATAGGTTTCCCCCGCCTGCCCTCGTTCCAGGGCCAGCAGCATGCCGTCCACCAGGTCATCCACGTGGACAATGCCCGTCACCCGATCGCCCCCAGCCCAGACCCGCAGCCGACCGTTGCGGAAAGCGCTGATCACGGGGCCAAAGTGGGGATCATCCGCCCCAAAAATGCCGGACGGCATAACGCTGACCACGGGTAGCCCCGCTGCCGCATAGCGATTGACCCATTGCTGCGCCTCATATTTGGTGCTGTCGTAGGCGGAAGAAAAATTGGTCTGGGTGCGCTGAAAGGTTTCATCGATGGTTTGCCCCTGGGTGTCGCCAAACACACCGATGGTGCTGCAATAGAGCACCTTAGATACTCCACAAGCCTGGGCGACTTCCATGATCGCGCGGGTGCCCTCAACGTTGACCCGCTGCATCAGTGCCGCATCCACAATGCCAATTTCCACATAGGCTGCCAGGTGAAAGACCGCATCTGCCCCAGTCATGGCGGTTTTCAGGAGTGGGCGATCGCCCAGTTCTCCATACACCAATTCCACATTCAGCCCCGCCAGCCGAGACAGATCACTGGTTTGACGCACCAGGGCCACCACCTGATCCCCCCGGTCGAGCAGTGCCCGCACCAGATGGGAGCCAGTAAAGCCACTGGCCCCAGTCACAAATGCTCTCATAGCTGCTTCTGGTAAATTCGATAGGTTTTGTAAGCTTTGGCTCCGCTGCCTTCGGTTACCTTGCGGGAGGGGAGGTTGTCTTCGTAGACATAGCCCAATTCTGCTCGCTGATAGGGCTTGCCCTGCCCCGTGCCGCCCGCCATGCCCAGGTAAATCAGCCCCAGGGGCACCATGCGGCGGCGGTGTTCGGGCAGGGAGCAGATGGCGATGACGCGGGCCTGGTTGACCTGGCGGCGAAACCAGAGGAATTTGAGAATGCCCCACAAATCGAGCTTGCCATTGACATGCTTGAGGGCAATATTGTAATCAGGCAGGGCCATGAAAAAGCCGACCATTTCTCCCTGATATTCAGCAATCCAGAAAATATCGGGGTCAACCAGCGATCGCAGTTCCTTGGCCTCCTCCAGAAATTCTTCCAGCGTGCGGGGGGTGGAGCTGAAATTATTGGCAAAGGCTTTTGTGAAGAGGTAATAAATCTGCTTTACATCCTCCCAGAAGGCATCCCCTTTAGTCGCGAGCTGGCGAAACTGGATCCCAGACTTGCAGGCGATGCGGTAGCCCTTTTCGTACTCCGGCGGCAGGCCCGTGGTGCCCAGATATTGATAGGCATAGGCGTCTTTTTCCTTCTGCCAGCCGTTCTGCTCCATCAACTGAGGATAGTAGGGCGGGTTGTAGGGCATCATCAGGGTGGGCGGCGAGTCGAACCCGTCGACCAGGAATAGACAGCGATTGTGGGTCGATAAATCAATGGGGCCACGTACGCGGGTCATGCCCTGCTGCCGTAGCCACTCGCAGGCCGATTCGAGCAAAGCCGTGGCGATCGCCCCATCGTCGATACACTCAAAAAATCCAAAAATGCCTACCCCTTCCCCCTCCCGCTCGGTGAGGCGACGGTTCACAGCAGCCACCACCCGACCCACCGCCTCTTCGGTACCGTCCGCCTTCGTTTGCACGGCGATCAGCGGCTGGAAGATGCCGTACTCGAAAAACGGGTTACCGGGCTGAAACAGTTTGGCCTCACTGCTGCGCATGGGAGCAACCCAGTTGGGGTCGTCTCGGTAAACCCGCTGGGGAACGTCAAGAAACCGAGCCTGATCGGCGGGGGTAGAGACAGCCCTGATCCGGAAGGTGGGAGGTGTGGAAACTTGCGTCATAAGGGGGGCGATCGCATATCAAAGACGATAACGCCCCTCAGCTTACACGGGGAGATGCAGTGAAGTCTATGGCTATGTGAAGGTTTCGTTGCCGGTAATTACGAACCTCACTACCAAAATCCAGTTTCCCTCAACCCGTCCAATATTCATAAAGGTTAGCCCCCTGTTGGCGGAGCTTGCGAATGGCGTCTTGCTGGATTTGCCGCACCCGCTCGCGACTGACGTTGAGACGGCTGCCGATTTTGGCCAGGGTATGGGCGTTGCCGTCTGCCAGACCAAATCGCAGGGATAGCACCTCCTGCTGCTGGGGCGTCAGGTCGAGCATGAGCTGCTCCAATTGCTGGCGAAGCTGGGTCTGGGTCACCGCGTCTTCTGGAGAGGTATTAGTGTCGTCATGCAGCAAATCCCCCAGGTCGTTCTCATCGTTGTCGCCTACCTTCAGATCCAGGGAAAGGGGCCGCCGGGAGCAATCCAGGTAATCGCGCACCTGCTCTGGCTCCAGCTCCACATAGTCGGCCAGCTCGGCAATCGTGGCACTGCGCCCCAGCTTCTGGGCAAGCTGCCGCTGCGCCTTCTTAATCTTGTTGAGTTTCTCAGTGATATGAATGGGCAGGCGAATGGTGCGCCCTTGCTCGGCGATCGCCCGCGTAATGGCCTGCCGAATCCACCAGTAGGCGTAGGTCGAGAAGCGGTAGCCTTTGCGGGGATCAAACTTCTCGACGCCGCGATGCAGGCCCAGCGTCCCTTCCTGAATCAGGTCTAAAAATTCCAGGTCACGCTTGATATATTTCTTGGCGATGGACACCACCAGTCGTAAATTTGCCCGAACCATTTTGAGTTTGGCAGTCTGCCCTTCCCGGACAATTTGCTGGAGTTCCTTGGGGGACAGATCCGCCTGGTGCGACCATTCTTCCAGGGTGATTTCCCGGTCGAGAGTTTCCTCGCGCGATCGCCGCACTTCCTCCAGCGCCATCAGTCTTTGTACTTGTTTCCCCAGCAGAATCTCCTGCTCGTGGGTCAAAAGCGGAATGCGACCAATTTCTTCCAGATAAGTTCGTACAGTATCTTGACGGGTTTTAGCGGTTTTCATCAGATTCTTCAATCTTTAACGATAGCGAAACGGGAACCGAGCAGGTCGTTGAATTGCATAATTTAGAGCAGCCTAACTGAACAATTCAGCGACTGTTTTATGATTTAGACAAATCCAGATGGCGATTCACCTGGGAGATTCAACTTTGAAGCTTGCGCGGTTTTCCTGGCTACTCGACCTTAATTCAAGGGCAAGAAAGCTGCTGACAGGATTAATGACAGGGTTAAGAAGAAGACTTCACTGCAAGTGTCGTGTGTGACACATTGTGTAATTTCCTTCAGTGCCTGAATTCGCTCTTAGGGGTGATCTCCAGGGCAGATTGTCGCGCCTGATTCCAGTTAGTTGGCAGGCTGTTAATGACCTGAAGCTTTACTTTAATTCTGTCTAAAGCAAGACGACATTTTTTGAGCAGAACTCCATTCTTGTCTAAGAACTGACTCAGTATTTAAGTAGGTCAGCACAATTAAATTCATGTTAGAAAACCGGGGGAGCACGCCGCCGGGGCACTCCCCCGGTTTTCTGGCCTTCGTTTTTCAATGCAGTTCTACTTAGTAGGAATTAACTCAACCAACGTTTGTAAAAGGATAGAGACATGATCATTCAAAACATTCAAAAAGCACTGCCTCGGCTGCTGCGGGTAGCGATCGCCACCCTCCTGGCCACCGGCATGGCGCTGTTAGGCAGCTACGCTTTTGAGGCCAGTGCCTACGCCGCCGCCCCCCAGCAGACCCATGAAAACGACTATTACTCCGATATTTTCAGCGGCAGATTGCGCACGGCTGATGAGCTTGATAGTAACCGTTTGGCGGCTATTGAAGACTGTTTGCCTGAGGAATTGACCATCGAGAACAAAAATACGGGCGATCGCGTTGCCCGTGCCCTGGGCGAGTGGAACAATGAGCAGCTTGAGCGGGCCTTTAACCTGAAGGATGATCCGGCCCTGAACCAGGCTGAAAAGGAATTTGAACGCTGCCTCAACCGCAAGGGTATTCACTTAGAATCTCCAGTTCAGTAGGGCGACACGTCTCTGGCGATCGCGTTTACCTTACCGATAGTCGCATTCAGTCTGAACAGGTCTAAACAGGGTTTTAGCAGGGGGGCACATTGTGTTATGCCTCCCTGTTCATTTTTGGGTAAGAGGATGTCTGAAAAGTCTTACCTTAAGGAGATTGCCGGAAAAAATTTACCCCCGGTTGGACAGTTGGTAAGGGCAAATGTTTTTATCTATGGCCATGTACTTATCAACTTAAGGCGGGGAAGTAAGGCGCGGCGCGCCCCACTTTCCCATTAATCTTGTGCCGCTTTAAGTCAATATTTTGTGGAGCATTTCGTGAGATATTTTCGTCTGCAGATTCAGGCGTCCCTGGTCACTAGCTTGAGGTTGATTGCTGGAGACGGGCCATTATAAAGCGGGAAATTATGACAAAATTTCCCGAATCAGGGAAATTCATCAGGACGTTGCTGGCAATTTGCAGGCGGTTCCTAAAGTTGTTTCACCGTGCTACTATCCGCAACAACATTTTGGGAATACTCTGGCTTGAGACGGACGTAGACCCCATTGGCTGTTCCAGTTCCAGGAGTATCTTTTACTATGAGCCATTCCATTCCCGACCTTGCCAGCATTAGCCACCACCTGACGCGGTTAGAGCGCCTGCGCAAGCCAAAACTGCTGGTTGTGGATGATGAACCGGATAATTTAGACCTGCTATACCGCACTTTTCGTCGGGAGTTCCAGGTCTTAAAGGCCGAGAGTGGTGTGGCGGCCCTCGAAATTTTGGCTAACGAAGGCGAAGTCGCAGTCATTATCTCCGACCAGCGGATGCCTGAAATGAAGGGAACGGAATTTCTCAGCAAAACGGTTCCCCAGTTTCCCAACACGGTGCGCATTATTTTGACCGGGTTCACCGATGTAGAAGACCTGGTGGAAGCCATTAACTCTGGACAGGTCTTTAAATATATCACCAAGCCTTGGGATCCTGCGGAAATGAAGGCGGTGGTGCAGCGGGCCATCGAAACCTACGAACTACTTCAGCAGCGCACCATTGAACTTCAGCGGGCTAACGTACAGGTGTCTCTGCTCAAAACCATCGTTCAGGCTTCCCGCGAATCGTCTGACCTGGCCAGCTTTATGCAGACCATTGCCGATGCATTTGGCAATGGGTTTGGCGCAGACATGTGCGTGCTGCAGAAGATCGAGCAGGGAGCACTGGTGCAAACATCTGGAGTGTTTAGCTGTCTGGCGGGGGAACAGCCCCTGATGCAAGACGACCCACTGGTGCAGGCGGCGATCGCCTCCCAAACCATTCAAATTGCCGATCACATCGCTAAAGAAGCCGCCTTCTCAACCCTGGATTACTACACCCGAACGGGCATCAACTCCCAAATCGTCATTCCCTTTCGCTGTAAAGGTGAGGTGGCGGTGGTACTGTCCCTCCAATGGGTTCAACCGTTTCCCCTCCAGGTAGAGGAAGTCACCAGCCTCCACCTGCTGGCCCACCAGGTTGCCCTGTCTATGGCCTGCTGCCCAATACAGAATTGAATTTAGCTTAGGATGGAAGAGATCGATTCTCTTTCCTGCTCTCTTTATCCTTGCCTGTGAATTCTCTGTCTCCCTCTGCCAGCTCCTATGAGGCATCCGGCGATCGCCCCTCCCCTTCCCAGCAGGCGCAGCAAGTGCGATCGCTCTTTAACCAAATCGCGCCCGCCTACGATGAGCTGAATGGCTGGCTGAGCCTGGGGCTGCATCGGGTTTGGAAACAGATGGCAGTTTCCTGGAGTCGTCCCTATCCGGGGGCAACCGTGCTGGACGTGTGCTGCGGCAGCGGGGATCTGGCACGGCTGCTGGCGCGACAGGTGGGAGCTACGGGCCAGGTTTTTGGTCTCGATTTTGCGGAAGCACAACTGGCGATCGCCCGTCAACTCTCGACCCACAGGGGCAACGTCGCACCCATTACCTGGGTAGAGGGAGACGCCCTCGATCTGCCCTTTGCCGACCATCAGTTCGATGCTGCCACCATGGGCTACGGTCTGCGGAACGTGGTGGACATTCCCCAGAGCCTGGGGGAACTGCATCGGGTGCTCAAACCCGGTGCTACAGTGGCCATTCTCGACTTCCACCGCCCCGCCAACCTGCCGATGCAGCAGTTTCAAGCCTGGTATCTCAACCAGGTGGTGGTTCCTTTGGCGGCCCAGTTTGGCTTGCGGGAAGAGTATGCCTACATCAGCACCAGCCTTGAGCGGTTTCCCACTGGTACCCAGCAAGTGGCACAGGCCAGGGCTGCCGGATTTGACAGCGCTACTCACTACGCGATCGCCGGTGGCATGATGGGGGTATTGGTAGCGAGTAAGCAATTGTCCTAAATCAACGCTCGTCGCCATTCCATACTGTTAATCCACCGTTTCGGTGTTTCATTGCCTTGGACTTCTCGACGATCTGGTTACTGGTTGCGCCACCGGTTGTGGGTGGCATTATCGGCTATTTCACCAATGATCTGGCCATTAAGATGCTGTTTCGGCCCTATCGCCCCCTCTACCTGGGCAAGCGGCGATTGCCGTTTACCCCAGGGCTAATTCCCAGCAACCAGGGGCGGCTGGCCCAGCGAGTCGCCGATACCATTATGGGATCCCTGCTCACGCCGCAGGAATTGCAAAACCTGGCCCGCAAGCTGCTGGAAACCCATCGCATTCAGGCCGCCATTAATTGGCTGCTCACCCTGGCGATCAACCAGCTCCAGGGGGCAAATGAACAAAAGGCATCAAAGATTCTCGCCCATATTCTGCATGACCTGATTGGGGAGTCCCTCCCGCGGGTGATCAAAGCCCTTGCCCGCCGGGAAGATTTTTTAGAGGTGCAGTTTAACCAGATTTTTGACCGGGTGTTGCTCGACTTTCAGCTCACCGAAGAGCAGGCCGATCAGTTCTCGACCTGGTTACTGAAAGTGGTTTTGCCACCCGATGTGATTCGCCAGACGGTGGTGGACTTCCTCACCGATCGCAATATTCAAGTCATCGACGGCAGCTTTCGCGAGAAAACCAGCGGCACCTACTGGGTGGTGGCCAACCTTTTTGGCCTGCGCAACAGCCTGGTGCGGCTGCGTACCTATTGCCTGGACGAGCGTGAAACGGCCAACGCCCGCATCGCTGAATTGGTGAGAGAGCTGGGGGTGCAGGGTCGCCTGCAGGAGTGGATTCAAAATTTCTCCCTGCAAAACCTGCCCGTGTCCACCGTTCGACAGCTCCGTAAGACGATGCGCGACAGCCTGCGGGGATATTTGCAGGACCAGGGAGCCGATTTACTTCAAGATCTCAGCGGCTCGGTGGACTGGGAAAATGTTGCCAGCGTACTGATCAACCGCATCCGCAACTCAGAGGCCGTCACCAGTGCCCTCGACCCCGTGAGCCAGGAGCTGGCGCTAGTGCTCGAACGCTATCTGGAGAAGGATTTAGAAACGCTGATTGCCAAAGTCATTCCAATTTTGAACATCGATCAGGTCATTATCGAGCGCGTCAATGCCACATCGCCTCGCGATCTGGAACTGGCCATTCAGGGCATTGTGAAAAACGAGCTACAGGCCATCGTCAACCTGGGGGGGATTTTGGGATTCACCATCGGGCTGCTGCAGGCACTCCTGATATTTTTGCAGTCCTGAAGGTTACGGTCTTGAGATTGCTACCGTCCCATCATCGACTCATCAACCCGTTACCCATCAACCTTTAGAAGTTGTAGGAGTAACGCCGGTAGGCAGGGGGCTGTTCTGGGGCGGTTGGAGCAGGCAGCAGGAGTTGCGATCGCCACAGCCCCAGGCGGCAAATTGTCGAGCAGTAGTGCCGAATCAGGTTTTGGTAAGGGGGGGTGGGAATTTTGCCCACTACGTCATACTGGGCGATCGCCTTAGCGAGACGGCGGGCGTCTTCCTTGACCACACCTTGCCGATAGAGCTGGTGGCGATATTGCTTTGCCAGATTCGAAATTTCCAGAATCTCCATGATCATCCGGGCGTCGTCTGGTGAAACACCCAGTGCCAGGAGCGCTTTGCAGTCGAGCTTGGCGGAATCAGGATGCAGATTTTGCACGGTGGACGGCGTGGGTGTTTTTTCTGAAGTCGTGGTGTAAGTCATAGAACAGTGAACCCCCTAATACGAGCTAATCACATTGAGCTTGATTCAGTCTTGTGTTATCCGAATCTTCAAGTATTAGAGCGCTCTTCACGGAATCATTTGCGTGATATCAGTAGATTTACCGTGTGAAATTGGCGGGGGCTGCCGATGACAGAAATCACAAGGGGTTGGTTCCATCGATATAAATGGGGGGATCCCCCCACTGGGTGATCCCCCCTACCAGTTCATTAAATTTTGTTGTTACGATAGCCGATTAAGGTTTTTCGGTTGAGCTTCTAGTGCGATCGCACCTGCCCATTGGCGACAAACCGCACCGTTGCCAGAGCCTCAACCAGGGAGCGCACCGCCGCAATCATGGCAACTTCGCTATTAAGCTGGTTGATGGCTGACCCCACCCCAACTCCAGCCGCACCCGCAGCGATCGCCAGGGGAGCAGTCACGGCAGACAGGCCCGACGCACAGAGCACCGGCACCGCCACCGACCGGGAAATATCATGGGCCGCCGCCAGGGTGGGAGATGCCTTTTCGATCAGCCCCAGGGTACCCGCATGGGTGGGCGTGCTGGTGGTGCCACCCTCGGTTTGAATGATGTCAGCTCCGGCCTGCACCAGCTCTTCAGCCAGGTGGGCCTGGGCATCCAGAGTGAGAATATGGGGGACGGTGACCGACAGAGTGATGTGGGGTAAGAGCGATCGCGTTTGCCGGGTGAGGGCCAGCACTTCTTCTGCCTCAAACCGTCTTCCCAGGGCGTAAAACGCGTCAAAGTTGCCGATTTCAATCAGGTCAGCTCCAGCCTCAACCGCAGGCAGGAATTTTTCTGGCTCAACCGCCGACACACATATAGGTAACTGGGTCAACTGGCGGGCGCAGCGCACCAGGTTGACGTCGGCAGCGATGTCAACGAAGGTTGCGCCCCCCCGGTCAGCGGCGGTGACCACGGCGGCCACCCGATCAACGTCAAAGTTGGTCAGGCCACTAATGACTTTCAGGACACGGCGCTGGTCGAACGCGGCCCTTAGCATTGGATGAATCGTCATACGTCTTTTCTCAGCTCACTATGGGTCAAATTGTAGGGCCATTGGGGGGCGTGGAGGGACGATTCCGTTACATTTTGGCGGAAGTTGGGCGCTGGCGCAGCAAGCGGGTACCAGACTGGAGACAATTTTTCAATAAATGTTGCGCGTTTGTAATATTATCTGTTATAAATATTTACATAGCGTTACCACCGGGACGGCGATACCAGACGGCTCCTCCCCGTCCCCTTCACTCTTTATCCACGTTTTGACTCGTTCAAGGAGATTGTTCTATGACCCTGCTTATTGCGCTATTTGTTATTGGTTGGGTAGCAGCGGCAGTAGTTGGCACCCAGGCCTACTTCCGGGGCGAGCAGACCAAGCCCATCCACGAGCGGAACTGGCGCTCCAGCTCCTTCGAAAAGCTTGCCGTTTCCGTAACAGGCCAGGGGACAGACTACGCCAATCGCGTCCCCGCCTTTGATGGATTAGATGCTTACAACAGCAGCCTCCTGCCAAACAGATAGGCGATCGCCCCCCAAGTTGCCTGATCAGCAGAATACAGCTAACGGATCTACGGAAAATCTGTAGAACCGCGAAAAAAATCATCAGTTCCATCGAAGCCTTCCCTGGGGAGGCTTCGATTTTTTTCGCTTGTTTTTGTAAAGCGACTTTAAAGGAATCCGGTATCCCCCCTGACCACCACCAGCGGGTCGCTAAGATACGCGTGACTACACTCGCTGACGCTGTGCCCATGTATCGTTCACTGCTCCGTCTCCCGCCCCAGCTACGCGTCCCTCGGCGGGCCGTGGGGTGGCTGCAGCCCGTCCTGGTTGGACTGCTGGCCCTGACTGTGGCGATCGCCTGTAATGCCCATGAGCCGCCCCTATTTGCCAGCCAGTTTCAGGAAGTAACTGAGGTCGCTGGCTTGCGCCATCCTTCCCCAGCCCATGGAGAGATGGGGGTCAACATTGGGTCGAGCTTTGGGGCGGCATGGGGAGATGTTAACCAGGATGGCTGGCCCGATGTGTGGACGCCCAACCACAGCGATCGCGCCAGTCTGTTCGTCAATCAGGCCGATGGCACCGCCCGTCTGGAGGTCGATCGCATTGTCGATTACAAAGCCGGAGATAACCATGGAGCGGGCTGGGCCGATGTGGATAACGATGGCGACCAGGACTTGATCCAAATATTAGGTGGGCAGGGTGGGGGCGAAGACGGAGCTGCTCCCAACTGGTTTTACCGAAACACTGACGGCCAGCTCCGGGATGAGGCCGCTGCCATCGGGGTAGACTATCCCCAAGGGCGGGGACGCAGTCCCCTCTGGTTTGATTACAACCAGGATGGCCGCCTTGATTTGCTGCAGGCCGTCGAGCTACGGGATAATCCGATGGAAGCTCCCACCACGGTTTTACGGCAGAACGCCGATGGGACGTTTGCCGATGTAGGTCTGGTACAGCCCCGTGGTAGTGAGTTTGGTCTGTGGGCCGACCTGACGGGAGACGACCAGTTTGAGCTGTTGCTGGACGAGTCTGACCCGCCTCCCAATGCTCTCCCCCTGACCCTTTACCAGGTTGCCACCGAACCGTTTACCGACATCTCTAAGTCCTGGCTGTCGGCCCTTGCCGATGCCGAAGGGACGGTAACGGATGTGGCGATCGCCGATGTAAACGGTGATTTGCGCCCTGACCTCTACGTTGCTCAAAATACGCTGCTTCCCGATGTGGGCTTTCCAGACCCGACCGAACCCAACCCCACCCGATTGCGGGCACGGCTGGCGGGGGGCGGCCAGGAGCGAGGATTTACCTTCACCACCCCCGGCAGCGTTACCTTCCAACTCAGAAATATGGGAGCCGGGCTGGAACGCTTCTTCATCGGTCCAGATGGGGCAACCCTGCAAGCCAGTGAGGTTACTAGCGGCAATGGCTATCGCATGGTGTTTACCCTGACGCCTGATGATCCTCGACTGGCAGTCTCCGGCATTCGCGCCCACGACCCAGAGGGCGGTGAGGCGCTGTATCTGGGCTACGATGCCACCCAGCAAGAGTGGCAACTTCTCCAGCTCGGTCCACAAGCCTCCTGGATCAGCCTGGAGCTGGTGGCAACCGCCCCCATTACCAATCCTCAACTCATTGGAGATGGGGCGGCACTGACTGAAATTCCGGGCGATCGCCTCCTGATTAACACTGAGAATGGTCTGGTGGATGAAACAGCCAGCCGCTTTCCAGATGCACTACACCTGGCCAGTGAAAATGCAGTCTTCGGCGATTTTGACAACGATGGGGATGTGGACCTCTATGTGGTCACCACTGGAGCCGTGAGCAATCGGGCAAACCTGCTGTTTGCCAACCGAGGCGACGGAACCTTTCAACCGGTTGAAAATGCGGCAGGAGCAGCCTTTGGCTCGCCAGGCATCAGCAGCGGGGGCGATCGCACCCTCGGCGTTGGCGATACGGTGACCACCGTAGATTTCGATCGGGACGGTTTTCTCGACTTATTTGCTACAAACGGAGGGGGCTTCCTGCGAGGGCTACGCGATGGCCCTAACTGGCTGTTTCGCAACCAGGGAAATGGCAATCACTGGCTTGAAATTGACCTTCAGGGAACGACAGCCAACCGAGATGGCATTGGCAGTACGGTCTGGGTTACTACCCCCGACGGGGTTACCCAACTCCGCCAGCAGGACGGGGGTGCCCACCGATTTGCCCAAAACCATGCCCGCCTCCACTTTGGCCTGGGAAAGCAGGATCGGATTGCTACCATTCGCGTCGCCTGGCCCAGCGGGAATATCACGCAACTGGAGGCGATCGCCGCCGATCAGGTTTTGACCATTACAGAACAGGACGCGGCTATCCCCGACTTGCTTCGCTGAAGTCGGGGCAGGATAGCGGGCAGATGAGCGGGTATTGAACCCGCTCATCTGCCAATTTTTTTAGTACAATAGTTCCACGAGAGCCACACACTATAAAAGAGCCTCTTAGCGCAAAGTAAAACTTTGTCAACCAACTCCTTCTAAGTTGGTATTTGGGCTAACCCCCCACGGGGGCAGGAACTGTCCTCGTCAGACGCAGAGCCGCCAACCTCTACCGAGCACGCAAGTGTCAGGCAAGTTAGGGCGTTGAAGCGTCCGAAACGATGCCCTAAGCGGCGGATCGAAACTCCGTCCTCTTAGGGCGAAGTAGTTCATACAAACTGACCCCAATCCCAGGCGCAAAGAATTCTTGACAGAGCTGCAGGCCGAGTACCCCGACTCGCTAAGATGGAGGGAGTGGCTAGCTTTGGTTGTGTTAGCAAAGGATAAACCCCCATGACGGAAACGCGATTCCCTGCAGCATTACTTAAAAAGCCGATTCTCATCGGTGGGCTGGGCCTCACAGCGGGGCTTTGGCTCTGGGACGGTATTGCCTCATCCACTGCCCACTGGGGCGGCACCATCGTTTGGGGATCTGTCGTTCTCGGATCGGGGCTGTGGTGGCTGACCCGTCGCACGCAGGCGATCGCCCCCCCTGAGCTGACCACCATGACCCCCGTCGATCGCACCCAGGTAGAAAAAGCCCTGGCCGACCTGGAAGCCCGCCTTCACCACATCGCCAGCGAACTCGTCGCCCCAGACGCCACCAAAGGGGATGAAACAGAGGGGATTGATCCGCTGCAGCATCCCCGCATTGCTCCTTTCCGCCAGCGGCTCGACCAGATCCGCAGCAACCTGGAGCGCACTACCCTTCAATTGGTTGTTGTGGGTGGCCCATCCGTGGGCAAGACAGCCCTGACCCAGCACCTGCTGCAGCCGTGGTCTGAACCGTCAGCCGAAGCTCTGCCCTACACCTTGTCGATTCTCGATACCGAAGCCCTTGCCTTTGATGAAGAGCCAGCGACGGCAGCGCTCCCTGTCTCGCTCCAGGAAGCGGATCTTCTGGTATTCGTCACTTCCGGCGATCTGACCCATTCCCAGTTTCGGCACCTCCAGCCCCTGGCCACCCGCCAGCGCACCCTGCTGGCCTTTAACAAGCAAGATCAATACCTTCCTGCCGATCGCCCCGCCCTGCTCCAGCAGCTTCGCGATCGCGTCCCGGCCTTCATCCGCGCTGAGGATGTAATTGCCGTCGCCGCCGCCCCCGCTCCCGTTAAGGTGCGGCGACACCAGGCCGATGGCTCGGTGCAGGAATGGATGGAACCGGCCAGTCCGACCGTTACCTCCCTCACCCAGCGGTTGGACACCGTTCTCCGCACTGAAGGCCAGTCCCTCATCCTGGCAACCGGGTTGCGCCAGTGCCAGCAGCTCAAGGCCGAGGTACAGCAGGTGCTCAACCAGGCCCGTCGCGATCGCGCCCTGCCGCTGATTGAACGCTATCAGTGGATGGCGGCGGCCACCGCCTTTGCCAATCCCGTACCCAGCTTAGATTTACTGGCAACGGCGGCCATCAATACCCAACTGGTGCTCGACCTGAGCGGTCTCTATCGCCAGCAAATTTCCATCGACCAGGCCAAAGCCGCTGCCAGTACCCTGGCGGAGCTGATGGTGAAATTTGGCTTTGTCGAGCTAACCAGTCAGGCCATCAGCCCATTCCTGAAGAGCCATCTGCTCACCTTTGCCGCCGGAGGAACCCTCCAGGGCATCAGCGCCGCCTATCTGACTCGGCTGGCGGGGCTGAGCCTGGTCGAGTATTTCCAGGAGCAGGATGCCCTGCAGGATGCGGCGGGTCGGGGTATTCAGCGCGATCGCCTGCTGCAAAAGCTCCAGCAGGTCTTCCAGGAGAGCCAGCGGGCAGAAATGATCCGCACCATCGTTCTCCAGGGGCTGGGTCGTCTCGTTCCCGCGGCGACGCCATCACCCCAGTCTTCGTCCCCATCGCTGGCAGACGTGTCTGCCTGAGCCAGTCTGGTGTCCCATTCCCCCCCAACCCCACCCCCGAATTCTCCCCGGCGATCGGAGGTGCATCTCAACCGGGCGCGGGCCAGCTTGCGGCAGGCGGTGCAGCGCTATGCCCGCCCCCAGCGGCTGCCTAAAACCTATCCCCAGGCGCTCGATCTCCAGTCTGCCCTCAACGCCGACCGAGATCGGCTCACCGCGTCCCTGGACAAGCTCGATCAATCCCTCATTCGCATTGCTGTCTTTGGACTGGTCAGTCGCGGCAAGTCTGCCCTGATCAATGCCCTGGTGGGGCAAAAGCTGCTGCAAACGGGGCCACTTCATGGCGTGACGCGCTGGCCCCGGTCGGTCTACTGGTCGCTAGCAGGGGGCGCAGAATCGCTGCAGGTGGAGCTGATCGACACCCCCGGCCTGGATGAGGTAGGCGGCGACATCCGCGCAGACGTGGCGCGAGAGGTTGCCTACCAGGCCGATTTAATTTTGTTTGTGATTGCCGGAGACGTCACCCGCACGGAATACCAGGCCCTGGTCGAGCTACAGCAGGCCCAAAAACCAATCCTTATTGTGTTTAACAAGGCTGACCTGTACCCCGATCAGGATCGTCAAACGATCTATCGCAAGCTGGAAGCCCTGTTCGCTGGGGAGTTGGAGAGCGATCGCCCCTGCCCCATTGCTTCCCCCAACGAGATTTTGCTGGCGGCGGCGGATCCGGCTGCCGTCCAGGTGCGGGTGGAGCTGCCCGATGGCCAGGTGACCTACGAATGGGAAGCCCCACCGCCCCAGGTGGCGGAGCTGCGGCAAACCCTGGCAGACTTTTTGCAGCGCGAGGGGAAATCCCTGCTGGCCCTGAATGCCCTCCGACAAGCTCGCACCGCCCAGGCTGACATTGCCCAAAAAACCCTGCAGCTTTACCAGGACGAAGCGGAGGATCTGATCTGGCGGTTTGCCCGCTGGAAGGCGATCGCCGTGGCCGCCAACCCCATCGCCGTGCTCGACCTCCTGGGTGGAGCCGCCACCGACCTGGTAATGATCCGCTCCCTGGCGCGACTTTATGGCCTGCCCATGACCGGGTACGAGGCCAGCAAGCTATGGAATGCAATCGTCTGGAGTTCGGGGAGCCTGCTGCTGGGGGAAGTGGGCAGCGGACTGCTGTTGGGTTTCGGCAAAAGTACGGCGGCGATCGCCAGTGCCTTTGACAGTGTGGCAGGCTTTGCTGCCTATGGCTCAGCAGCGATCGCCCAGGCTACCCTGGCCGGATATGGTTCCTTTCGGGTTGGCAAAGCAGCCCAGGCCTACCTGGAGCGGGGCAGCACTTGGGGACCTCAGGGGGCAGATACCCTCATCCAGGCCATTCTGGATCAGATTGACGCCGACACGGTGATGCGCCAGTTGCAGAAGGAGTTGACCGATCCGGGGCGATCGCCATAGGGCCAGCCAGGGTAGGGGAAGCACCCATGTTTTTTGTAAAGATTTCTCCTGCCCATGGCCGACCAAATTTACTTCGCCAGAACGGTAAAGGGGTTTGCCCTCAGATATAGCCCTACGGGCTAAGTTTTGAGTGTGGAACCCCCGCGACGCGGGGGTTCCACACCTCTTGAATGTCCTAACGCGAAAGCGTAACGCCATAAATGGCTTGTTCCGTCGCTGCCATTCCTCCATTTCAACGCGGCAGGACTTACTAGACTGAAGCAAATTTGCCAGTAATAATGAAGCGAGAATGATCCCTCAGGATTGGATCCGAGTCTAAACAGGGGTGGGTGCGCCGAGTTGACCGAAGTTTGCCGAGTCAGCAGCTTTCAGGAGGTTCTGCATGTCAGGGCTAAATGTGACCAGCGGTGGCTGGTCGTCCCGCTACCAACCTTGGCAGTCGTCTAGTCTGTCATCCAGAATCTTATCCCCAGGTCCGCGCAGCCAAGCCCAGGTTTCTGCCCCCCTCCCCTCCAGTCTGCCCCCCTTTCTGACCTGTGGGGCAGAGCCGCCATCGTCCACCCCTGGGGCTGCCCCATCCAGCACTGGCTTCCCTGGGCAGAGCACCAACCACCCCACCGCCGAGGTAGAGATGCTGATGACCCAGCTCGCCGACGCCCAGGCCCGCCAGACCCAGCAGGACTACCGCATCTATCAGCTTGAGCAGGCCCTGGAACAGGCCCTGATTTACCTGGACGAGCTGAGGCAGCAGGTGCGCCATCAGCACGATCTGGAAACCCAATTGGCGATTACGGAGGAATACGCCTACGTACAGCAGCAGGCGATCGCCTGCCTGAAGCAGCAGACCAACGCTTCCACACTGGCCGAAGCAAGCCCCGCCGCCCTGGATGCCCAGATACAGGCAGCACACCTTACGGTGCAGCTCCACCAGGCCCAGCAGCAAATCACCGATTTACAAAGTCGGCTTGCGGATTCAGAAAAGCAGTGCGAAACCGCCCAAACCGATCTGGCAGACAAGCCCAAGCTCGAACGCGACCTAGCGCGGATGCGGGCCATTGTGGTAGCTCAGGATCAGGAACTGCTGACCCTGCGGGGCGACGCAGCTTTGGCCCAAACTCGGGTCGCAGAACTGGAAGCCCACCAGCTCCGGCAGCATCGGGAGGTGGCCAAGTGGCAGCAGCAATGCCAGGAGCTGCAGCAGGAGGGCGATCGCCAGCAGGTACGCCTCACCGAGCTAGAGCAGCAGGTCGCCGAACTGCAGGAGCAGATTCTCCAGCAGGCCCGCCAGGGCAGTGAATATGAAGCGGCGGTGCAGTACTGGAAAGACCGCCACCTCTCCAGTCGGCGGCAAATTGCCCAACTCAAAGAGCTGCTGGAGCGCGAACTTCCCCACTTGCCCCCCGAATCCGATATTTCCGAACTGCTCACCGCCGTTCAGTTTGCCCTGTCTGTGGATAGCCCCGACCCAACGCCGCCAGCGGTGGTGCCATCTCCCCACTTCAATACGCTGGATCTACCGGAATTTATTATCCGCCGCTATCGCTATCGCACCCGGCCCCTGCACCCCGAGACCAAATCTGAGCAGACTGGCTGAAGACCCGATTGAAGGCTCCCACTGCCGCTCAAACTTTAAGACTTCAGGCAAGTTTTCCGGAACCGTCCGATCCTCATCCTATTGTGAGGTCACGACATAGTCGAACAAAATTATTTTCTTGGGGGTGTGCGCCCCACAGGATGTAATTCATTGTGCTTGAGCACTGACAGCAAATGACAGCAAGGTAGGATAGACCGTATCCAGTAGGACATACCCATCATGGAAGATAAGCAGTTATTAATGATTCCCGGCCCTACGCCCGTTCCGGCGCAGGTGCTGAGTGCCCTCGCCAAGCACCCCATCGGCCACCGCAGCGGCGAGTTTTCCCAAATCATGGGAGAGGTCACCACCGGGTTGAAGTGGCTTCACCAGACCAGTCACGATGTTCTCGTTCTAACCGCCAGCGGCACTGGGGCGATGGAGGCGGGAATAATTAACTTCCTCAGTGCGGGCGATCGCGTCCTGGTTGGCAGCAACGGCAAGTTTGGCGAACGCTGGGCCGAAATCTCAGAGGCCTACGGGCTGCAGGTCGATCGGGTCACCGCCGAGTGGGGCAAGCCCCTCGACCCCGAAGAGTTTCGCACCCGCCTGGAGGCCGACACCGAGAAGCAAATTAAGGCCGTCATCGTCACCCACAGCGAAACCTCCACCGCCGTCCTTAATGACCTGGAAACCATCAACCGCCACGTCAAAGCCCATGGGGAAGCGCTGATCATCGTGGATGCGGTCACCAGCCTGGGAGCCATCAACCTGCCCGTAGACGAGTGGGGTCTGGATGTGGTGGGGTCTGGTTCCCAGAAGGGCTTCATGATTCCCCCCGGCCTGGGCTTTGTCTGCGTGGGGCCGAAAGCCTGGGAGCGCTACCAGACCGCAACGCTGCCCAAGTTTTACCTTGACCTGGGCAAATATAAAAAGGATGCGGCTAAAAATACCACCCCCTTCACACCCCCGGTCAACCTGATCTTCGCCCTGCAAACGGCCCTCAAGATGATGCAGGCGGAAGGGTTAGAGGCGATTTTTGCCCGCCACGATCGCCATCGCCGGGCCACTCGCGCCGCCGTTCGCGCTTTGGGATTGCCTCTGTTGGCGGCGGATGAGGCGGCCAGCCCAGCAGTGACCGCTGTCGCTCCCGTGGGCGTAGATGCCGAACAAATTCGCTCAGGCTTGAAAAAGCAGTTTGACATTGCCCTGGCGGGTGGACAGGATCACCTGAAAGGCAAGATCTTCCGCATTGGACACCTGGGCTTTGTGTGCGATCGCGATATTCTCTCGGCGATCGCTTCTCTGGAAGCCGTCCTGCTCAACCTGGGGTATGACCAGTTCAGCCCCGGTGACGGACTGCGGGCCGCCGTCCAGCAGTTCCAGTAGGTTGCACTGAGGGGACTGCTCAGTTCCAATGGGCTGGAGGTAATGCCCACCCCAATTAAAAGGGCACGCCTTAAAGACCATACTTTAAAGACTAAAGAGCGGGCTGATATTGGCCCGCTCTTCGTTTCGTTCTTTGTTTATTCGAGTTTTGTTTGGATTTTGTTGGATGAGCCTCTAGCCGAGGAATTGGGTCTGGTTTCAGAAATAGACTCGGGGTAGCGAATGGAACGGGGAACACATCTCGGTTTCGTGATTGGAACGGGAGTCGGAAATTTCGACAATCTGAGCAAACTAATGTTGCAGAACCTATTGTCATACCATGCCTCGTTACGTCAATCTTCAGATTCGCAGGCAGTACAAGCGGTGGGTGAATCGGGACGAGCCGATGGACCAACCCAGAGGTGAGCGCTAGGCGGTTTCCAGCCAGTCAAAAATGCGATCGAGCTGCTCTAGGGTAATCAACCCGTACTGCCACAGAATCATGGGAAGCGGACCCGGATCTTGCTCGCTATGACGCAGCGCGATCGAGATGGAGGATGGAGAAACGGCCAGCTCTTCCTGGAGAAACTGAATGAACCGGGAATAGGTTGCAGGAGTCATCGTACTTATCACCTCCTTTTTATGTTTCAAAGGCGAATTTAAGGGTTTGTTTCAAGGGTTTGTTTTAAGGGTTCGTTCAAAGATGATCGCTGTGGGCCTGGTAAAAGCTCAACCGGTAATGGTCTAGCGCTTATCATCCTTGAATTCACTCAAGCTATCTGGCATTTCGGATAATCTTCACGAAATCCAAAACATTGGATATTCTTCATGAAAACTGTAATGCCCTTTCTTAAAGCCCGCAGGGGTAGGTGGTCACTCTTCGATCTGTCTGTTGGATTTCACTGTCGTATTTACTTTTGGAGAAAAAGCGCTGGCACAGCCGCCAGATTTTAGACCAATGCCGTTGGCGCAGTCGAAATGCTTTCATCTGAAAACTTTATCGTTCTGCTAAGGGTCAGGCATCTATCTTTTGAATGCCTTACCACATTGCCACAGCACGCGGAAAAGTAAAGCTCTAAATGACCAAACTTGCTGTGATCTGGATCAGCCCAGAGCCGCGTGGGAGCCGTATTAGCTATGAGCCATGGGGATTAACGCTATTAAATCCCACCTGCTGCTTTATACCTTCCGCAAGAGTACTCCATTCTAAATGGAGATCCATGAAGTGGGTGAGTAAATTTGAGTAAAAAAAATAAATTTTGTAAGAAGTTGTGTCCAGGTGTAAACACTATCGCCCTACAGCCTATTACGGGCTGCTAGCGGCAGGGGCAGCGGGAGCTTGAAAATCAATCGCTAACGAGTCTCCAACCTGGAGACCAAGTTCTGCCGCTCGACCACCGCGCAGCTCGATCACCTGATCCACCTCCTCATCAGGGCCATAGGTGGGGCAGGTGGGCGTGGTACAGGGCGGCACCTCAGGGGCGATCGCCACCACCTGACCATTTCGCAAAAACACCATATCCAGCGGTACCTGAACATTCCGCATCCAGAACTGTACGCGGCGGGATGGAGAAATCACAAACAGCATGCCCCGATCATCGGGGATGGTTTCCCGGAACATCAGACCAATAGCCTGCTGCTGCCGCGTTTCAGCAACCTCAAGCTGAATTTCGCTGTCATCGACGGTGAAGGAGGCAGAGATAGGCAAACTTTGTCCTGGATTTGATTGGGGGGATTGTAGGGACGGTTCATTTAGGGGAACCGCGTCAACCTTTGGGATAGGAGGAGGAGAAGCACATCCGGCGATCGCCACACTGACCACCATGCCAAGCGCCAGGCTGCCGCTCGTCCAAGGTTGAGTTGGGGCTTTCAGCCAGTAAGCCAGTTGATTTATCAGATTCATCATAGTTGGTGTTCGGTTCGTCTCTCGCAGTCACGCCTCTCGCAAGACATAGCCCACGCCGCGCACGGTTTGGATCAACCGCTTGTCGCCTTCTTCTTCGATTTTCAGGCGGAGATAGCGGACGTAGACCTCAATCACATTCGATTCTCCCATGAAGTCATATCCCCAAACATTCTCCAGGATTTGTTCGCGGGTGAGCACCTCGCGGGGGTGCTCCATTAAATATTTGAGGAGTTCAAATTCCTTCATAGTTAAATCAATCACTCGCCCATTGCGGTTGGCACGGCGGCTCGGCAGATCGAGCACCAGGTCGCCAAACCGGAGCTGCTCAACGCCGGTGGATTCTGGCTTCAGGTACAGGTTCACCAGGCGCAAAAAATCATCCGTGCGGTAGGGTTTAAGAAAATAATCATCGGCCCCTGCCTCCAGACAGGCCACCCGGTCGTCCACCGTGTCTTTCGACATCAGCAGGAGCACGGGCACCCGTGCCCCTTTGGCTCGCAAGTGGCTGCACAGCATCAGCCCCGATCCGCCTGACAGCATCCGATCTACCACCACTAAATTGGGCTGAAGCAGCTCGACTTGCTGAAGACCCTGGGTGGCATCGTGGGCGATCGCCGTTTCGTAACCCGACTCTTGCAGGTCAGAACTCATGTGTCGCGCCAGCACTTCGTCGCTCTCGACCAGCAAAACGGTGGGGGTTAAATCAGGCGTAACGACGTCCATAGCTCATGGCATCTCGATAGAACGAGAGATTTGGGTGTTCTGCAATCTATTTCAATCAGCCCTCCGCCTGTCAGGGTAGTTCCACCGATGTGGGTTTGGCAATGTGGGGCAACCCCCATCCTAGCTTTTCCCTGAGAACGTGAAAAAATTCGGGGGGGCGCAACCGGATGAACTTGGCGGTGTAGGGCGATCGCCAAACGCGAATTTGGTCGTTGGAAGCGATGTAGCACCCGGCATTGCCATCCACCACCATCACCAGACGGTCGGGGTTGGCCGGATAAATCTTGACCAGCTCGCTATCGGCAAACACCAGCGCCCGTGAAGCCAGGGAATGGGGACAGATGGGAATCAGCTGAAACACCGGCACTCCAGGAGTGATCACCGGCCCGCCAGCAGATAGGGAATAGGCGGTAGACCCGGTGGGCGTCGAGATCAGAACCCCATCGGCGGCAATATCCACGGGGGAATGGCGACCAATTTCAATTTCAAAGTGGCACATGCAGGTCATTGGTTCGCGGTGCAGGGCCATCTCATTGAGGCAGAGAGCCTCCCAGATGACCTGGTCGCTTTGAAAGACCTGCACGGTTAGCATCGATCGCTCTTCAACATCGTAGTCTCCGGCAATCAGCGACTCCAGGGCCTGGGGGAGCTGGTTCAGGTAGGTCTCTGTCAGAAAGCCCATGTGGCCGGTGTTGACCGTCAGCAGCGGCAGCCCCAGGGGGGCGACCTGTCGAAAGGCAGACAGCACCGTGCCATCGCCCCCCAGCACAATGGCGAAGGCCATTTCCAGGTCAAACTCAGGGGGCACGAGCTGGTCAACCGGGGTATGGCAGAGGGGGCGATTTGGCTTAGAATAGCCAAGCAGTCCGGCGACTCCTGTCGTCAGGCGCACATCCCATCCATAGGCAACCAGCTTGTCTTTGAGGTCTTCAGCGGCTCGACAAGCGATGGGCTTGATATCGTTGTAAATAATGCCAGCTTTGGGCACACCAAACGTCCGAAATTATCAAACAGTCAAGTTTACAGTCAATAAAAAGACTGTGTCGTGCAGGAGAAAACCGCCTGGGCAGTGTAGGCACGAACACCCTTTCTAACAGATTAATCGATTTAGTGCGGGGGCGATCGCTCAGGTCTGAATACTGGGGCATTGAAATCAGAGCGTATCGGGGTCAACTCCCAAGTCGCGTAGCTTGGCAGCAAGCTGTTCGGCCCTCTGGCGTTCTTGCTCAGCCCTCTGGCGTTCCTGCTCAGCCCTCTGGTGTTCTTGTTCAGCCCTGTGGCGTTCTTGTTCAGCCCTCTGGTGTTCTTGCTCAGCTTGCTCTTCCCCAGTGAGCAGTAGGCTGCCTTCCTGACTCCACCAGCGCAGCCAGGGTAAATTCAGGTTTTTGTAAGTTCCCTGCCAGATGCCCAGCTCTACGCCCATTTGAGGGATAGGGTAGTGGCCACGTTCATTAGTAGAGACCGGCTCAAAGCGATTCTCAATGTGGTGATACAGCTCGATGCTGGCGCGGCTTACCTCATAAATGCCGTAAAACGCTGGACGAATAATTTGCTCGTATATCCAAAACTTGCCGGTTCGGGGAGTTTTATCCCGCTCTTCGGAGCCATCCCCCGACACAAACTCCAGCACAATCAGGGGCGGTATGAATTCGCGCCAGAGGACATAGGAGCGGCGTACCTGCCCGTCTAACAGAGGAGGGACATTGGGTACGTAGAACCAATCCGGGGCTTCGGCTCCCCGTTCGGGTGGATCGGTCAACCGCCAGTAAATACCAGAATCTTGCCCGATGGCAAACTGCCCGTCTGGGTGCAGCACTTGCAGGGTTGCCCAGATTGACTCCGTCAGCAAAATACTCTGGGGGTGCTCCTGAAAGTTTTTCACGAAGGTGCCGTCTGATTCGGGAAGCTGGGTGTGATCGGGGTACGGAAAATATTCGGGCGCATGTCCGGGAGGTCGCTGATTGACAGAAGAAGGGTTGGGGGAAAGAGTCATGGTAGTGGCTGCGGCTCTCTTGGTACAATTATACTGCTATTTCATGTCATAGCCAAATAAATTGGCGTTCACTTCCCCCAGGTTCAAATCCGCCAGCCCGTACTCGGCCCAGCGGCGCTCCACCATGGCCGCCACCTCGGCGTCAGACTCCAGGGGGTCGCCCCAGGGGTGGTCGGTTTCGGGGGGAATTTTAGTGGTGGCGTCGATACCCATGCGCCCCCCCAGGCCGATTTTCTCGCTGGCAAAGTCGAGGCTGTCGAAGGGCGTTTCCGGCAGGATGAACACATCGCGGGACGGATCGACCTTGGAGGTAATGGCCCACACCACCTGGCGCGGATCGCGAATATTGATGTCTTTATCCACCACAATCACGAATTTAGTGTAGGTGAACTGGGGCAGGGCGCTCCAGAAAGCCAGGGCGGCGCGACGGGCCTGGCCGGGATAGGCCTTGTCGATGGAGATAATCGCTGCTTTGTAGCTCAATGCCTCCATCGGCAGAAAAAAGTCTACAATTTCTGACACCTGCTGCCGCAGGATGGGAGTGTAGATACGGTTGAGGGCGATCGCCATCATGGCTTCTTCCTTGGGGGGGCGACCGCTAAAGGTGGTCAGGTAAATTGGGTCGCGGCGGTGGGTGAGGCAGTGGAAGCGAATCAGGGGAGAATCTTCTACGCCGCCGTAGTAGCCCATGTGGTCGCCAAAGGGGCCATCGGGCAGCATCTCGCCGGGGGTGATGGTGCCCTCCAGCACAAATTCAGCATCCGCCGGGACTTCCAGATCCACGGTTTTGCATTTAGCCAGGTGAACCCCCGAACCGCCGTAGAGGCCAGCAAACAGCCACTCAGAGAGATCCACGGGAATGGGAGTGGCCGCCGCCATGATAATCAGCGGGTCTACACCGAGGGCGATCGCCACCTCCAGTTTCTGCCCCCGCTCCGCCGCCTTCCGCAGGTGTCGCGCCCCGCCCCGTACCGAAAGCCAGTGAACGGTCATGGTGGTTTTTGACTGGAGCTGGAGCCGATAGACGCCGACATTGGGCGTGCCCGTTTCACAGTCCTTGGTGATCACCAGCCCCAGGGTAATGATCTTTCCCGCATCCCCTGGATAGGGCCGAATCATGGGAATCTGGTTCAGATCCAGTTCTTCCCCCTGGATCACCACCTGCTGGCAGGGGGGCAAAAAGTCGCGCCAGGGTTTGGCCTTTACCACGTCAAACAAAACCTGGCCAAATTCGATCGCCTGGGATATTTTCTTGGGAGGTTTGGGCTGCTGCAGCATCCCCAGCTTTTTGCCCAGGCTCTCCAGCTCTTCGGGAGACTCCATCTTCATGGCCCAGCAGATGCGCTCTACGGTGCCCATTGTATTGATGGCAACGGGGTAGGGCGATCCCTTCACGTTTTCAAACAGCAGGGCTGGCCCACCCGCCTGCAGCATCCGGTTACTAATTTCGGCAATTTCCAGATTGGGATCCACCAGGGCACGGATACGCCGGAGCTGGCCCCGCTGCTCCAGTTGCTTGAGGAATTCCCGCAGATCTCTCGCCATAACAGTAAAGTTTTATAAATGACTCCCCTTCATTATGAGTGCAGATGCCGTTGCCATAAAGGGAAACGCCAGGGGTGCTAGAATCGTAGCTACTCGGTGACGGCTGCCCCAATCTGGCTCAGCTTTCCATTGATTTTTACAAAGGGCTTATCCAAAAACGCATCAGAGTTTTCGAAATTCAAAACCCCTGATGATTTTTTTGAGAAGTTCCAGGAATTTACTGCCATGCCCTGGTCGGGGTAGGAACCCTGGCTTGATGCTCCTGAGCAGGGATCCCTGCCTGATAGAGCAGTTCCGCCCCTGTACCACTGGCACCTGAACTAGATTGGTAATTGGTGTGCTCCTCGGCAAAACGTCCAGTTT
>JAYKGU010000289.1:0-32371 GCA_035285585.1 Synechococcales cyanobacterium | reverse complement strand
TGTTGATGCAGCCTGGTTTTTCGTAAAAGAGAACCGTTGCCATGATGGAATCCTTAGTTTAACAAAAGGGATTTAAGGGGATCAGGGGAGCTTTGCTAAAGAGATTTCCTGGGAAAAATTTACCCCGGTTAAACGGTTGGTAGGGGCAAATGGCCATTTGCCCCTACGCCGCCGGGTAGGATCATTCTCAGAAATCTCCTACGGCTCAAACATCCTCTCAGGCGAGCGCTGCTTCGACTGTGGGCGCACTATCCCCAAACTGATCAACGGCAGATTGAGCAGGGCGCTGGCCTTTGCAGAAAGCAAGTTCAGCTTCGATTTCGTTCACCACATCCCAGGCTTCCTGAGCAGCTTCCGACTCAGGCCCATTGGCGGCAGCGGCAGCACGGGCATCGGCGATCGCCCGCTGCAAAGCCCGCTCCAGTAAGGGAACTCTGGGGTTATCCAGGAAATCGCTTTTCTGAATAATATCGGTGATCGAAATAATGCCGAGTAGTTCACCCTGAATTACCGGGGCACGGTCGATCCCCGTCTGCGCAAATAAACGGGCCACGTATTCAACCGCCAGGTCGGGATTGACGACGATGCAGGGCTTGGTCATGATTTCATAAACCTTGACCTGATTGGGATCTTTACCAAAGGCAACTACCTTGTTGGCAATGTCCGTATCAGTCACAATCCCGTAGGCATCATCGTCACCACGACGCTCGACGATTAAAGAATGGAGCGCTTTGAACTTCATCAGCTTGGCCGCTTCCGCAACGGTGGCAGAACTGCGAACAGTGGCGACCTCTTCCGTCATAATTTGGCTTGCCTTAACCATGAGAAATCCTCCTGTTTTTTGTATAGCCCGTCGGTGAAGGGGTGCAGGCAGGGATGGGGCGATCGCCATCGAGAACTCGACGTTGAGGGGAGCCAAACCGAATTTCCTGCTGCCCAGACTTCATGACCTGGGGCGTCGGTAAAGCAACAAATGAATCTGAGATACCTCTGGGTCTAACTGGTCACACCTGTTAGAGGGCCAGGACAGGGCGGCAATGAAGCGAAGTCAGCAACCCTGAGTGCTCCTCCACAATCTTGTAAAGCTTAGTTCAAATCCGCTGGGGAGTGGGTGTAGCAATTTTTTGGACAGATGCGGGAGCAAGCCTGACAGCCAATGCACAAATCTGGGTTGGCAATGGTCATCACGCTGCGCTCAATTTCGTCGTCATCGTTGTCCTCGTCAACAAACTCGCCTTCGTCGTTCATCGGGCGGAGTTTCAGCACATTTCGACCACACACCTTGAAGCAGCGCCCACAGCCCAAACAAATGCTGTAGTTAATCGCCTGGACAAACTGGGGAGTCCAGGTGGCTCCGCCTTGAGTCGTTGCGGTTACGTAAGCCATGATTCCGAGTTCTCCTTGGTGGAAAAGTGAAGTGAAGCGGTGATGGAAACTATCTTGCTGTATTTGAAAACTTGGCAAGCCACTGGGCTAGCCGACCCTGGAGAAAGAGTTGCACTTGGCTGAGGAGGAGCGATCGCCCAACCGCACATACACGGCATGGATCATCGCTTCGCTAAGGGCACGCTTTTCCGACCCGATACGCACTAAAAACCGGGGGAAGGTTTGCTCAACGTGAATGGTCGTTCCGGGCACAATACCAACTGACTTGAGAGCCTGAGCGGTGATGTCATCCGTTTGCCGGAGTTTGGCAACCACCCCCCGCTCTCCCGGCTTTAGCAGCTTGAGAGACGAGCCAGAGATCGAAAAGCCTTGAGTGAACATTGCAAAGTAGCCTCATGAAAGGGAAAGTAAAAAAAGGCTGCCAGGCAAGAGTGTTGAGTTAACCTGGCAGCCTGGTCTCACCGTCAAACTAGATAGGCTTCCTGGTGGGTCTTAATCGTGCAATCGGAGCGGGGGTAGGACACACACAGGAGCGCAAAGCCCTTGGCGATTTGCTCGTCGTCCAGGAAAGATTGGTCGGACTGATCGACTTCCCCTTCCACAATCTTGCCAACACAGCTAGAACAGGCCCCAGAACGGCAGGAGGACGGCAGGTCTAGCCCTTGATCTTCAGCCGCATCAAAGATGTAGGTGTTTTCGTCAACGGGAATGGTGATGTCAATATTCCGCTTTTTGTTAATCAGGCGAACTTGGTAGGTGGTCATGGTTTGTTTCTCCGTGGTGAAGGTTTTTGGGAGAGTGGTGAGTGGGTAGATGGGTGGATGGGTAACCGAGAGGGGGGGTTAGCTGCAGGGGACGGCGCTGGGGGTGCAGTCTCCGGCCTGGAAGGATTGGCCACAGCCGCAGCCACCCGTGGCGTTGGGGTTGGTAAACTGGAAGCCGCTTTGGGTGAGGCCATCCAGGTAGTCAACCAGGACACCGTCCAGCAGCCGCGCGCTTTCGGCATCTACATATACGTTCAATCTACCCTGGGCTTCAACTACGTCACCGGGCTTGGGGGTATTGACAATGCTGATGTCGTATTGGTAGCCGCTACAGCCCCCATCCTTCACCGCAAAGCGAACACCACGAGCCTCTGAGGGGTTTGGACTCTCAGCTGCCGTTGCCCGTAGGAAAGTCCGCAGGCGCAGTTCAGCCGCTTCAGTCAGGTTAATGGTCATTAGGGTCTCCGTTGAATTTCAGGTTGGGGAGTGTGGATAGGTTGAATAGGATGAAAGTGGTTGGTATGGATGCGGTTGCGCCGCAGCCAGCCAAAGCAGTTACTCTGCTGAGCCAGGCACCGCCCCCGCGCCAGACAAATTCGAGGGCAGGGG
Organism: Synechococcales cyanobacterium; assembly: GCA_035285585.1. Lineage (GTDB taxonomy): Bacteria > Cyanobacteriota > Cyanobacteriia > CAKZMO01 > CAKZMO01 > JAYKGU01. Next base: position 29,612 of record JAYKGU010000289.1, on the reverse strand, counting down.
AAGGTATTGTCCTGATTGCCCTTCAAACAGGTGGGAACAACGAGCAAGACAAGGAGCAGCAATAACTTTAAACCCCAGGGCGCATAGACCAGGCTAAACACCACGCAGACCACAACTGCCAGGCCCCCCAAAAGCTTACCAACGTCGTCACGGACGACTTTGATGTATTGGAGGATGGCGATCGCCAGCAAGAAAGTCGTGAGCGAGATGAACAGCATGGCAGAACTCCCTAAGGGAATGATGCAGACTGACGGGCACAGGGACGCCTTGATGGCGATGGAAGAAAGGTCAGGTGGCTCCAGCCGTTAGGACTTGTTGAGTGAGGGCGATCGCCTCGCCGTTGCGCCAGCTACACACCGGGCAATGGGGATCGTGGTAGGAGCGCCGCTTGGCAAATTCCGCCCGCTTGAGATCCATGGTTAAGAGTTGCCCCAGCAGTGGCTCACCAAAGCCCGTGAGGACTTTGACAGCCTCCAGGGCCGCCAGACAGGCCAGCGTTCCCGACACGGCTCCCAGAACCCCGAAGCCCCAGCGATCCCACTCCGGTTTTTCGGGAAACAGGCAGGTGAGGCAAGGGGTTTGCCCCGGAATGATGGTGGTCAGGTAAGCGTCCATGTCGTTCATGGCCGCTTCGACCATGGGCACCCCCCACTGCACACAGGAGGCATTCAGGGCGTTGCGCTCATCAAAGTTGAAGGCACAGTCCAGCGCAATGTCGGACACTTTTACCCACTGATCCACGTTTTCCGGGGTGACGAATTCACACACCGCGTCCACCTGGATATCGGGATTGAGTGCCTCCAGCGTTGATTTAGCCTTGAATACTCTGGGCTGGCCCACCCAGTCATCAGTCATCAGCACCTGACGGTTGAGATCGTCTCGCTTGAGGTTGCCCCCCCGCACCAGAATGAGCCGACCAACTCCGGCAACGGCCAGGTAGAGGGCGGCGGTGCCCCCCAATCCCCCCACGCCCGTGACCAGGGCCGTTGAGGATTTCAGCTTGAGTTGGGCCGCTTCGCCAAACTCCGGCAGCATCATCTGACGGCGATAGCGCTCCAGTTCGGTTTCGCTGAGAAATACCACGATGGATCTCCTTCAAGTACTTGCTACGCCTCAACCGTGATGTCAGAAAGGGTGACGACGTTGCTGTGCGGCTGTTGGAAAACCTTGAAGAGCTTTTGCTCGACAGAGGTTGAGGTCAGGAACAAATTATAGGCGTTTTGAAGCGCCACCTGGTATTGCTTTAGAATTTCTTCCTCACTGAGATCCTGGCCGGGGACATCCAACTCCTGGACAAATTCGGAGAACTTGCGCAGGATATGGAGCCGATTGACGCTGACCACAGCAGGATCGTAGGACAGGCCAAAGAAATCAAGGTATTCCTCTGCGGTGGAAAGCTGGTTGAAAGCCGATAGGGTTTGCGTCATGAACGGTTCTCCAACTGTTTTAACTGGTTTCTCAGGTCTGCAAGTTCGCAGAAAATCTGATAGGTTTGCTCGGCCACCACTGGCAGCTTTTCCAGGTCGGTGGGCAGTCCCTCCGCAATGTCGTGAAGATCCATCTTCATCTGCCCAGCTTTGCTATTGAGCTTTTTGATTTTGGTCTTCAGATCATCTACGGAAAGGACAGGGTCAACGGTCTGAGTCATAGACTCCTCCTTGCTTATAGCCGTCCCACATCAGGAAAACGTCCCGACAGTACAACGGCTTTTTGTACCAGCTTTTCGCCTTCTTCATTGAGCTTTTCCAGGGTGTCAAAGCCAAAACGTTGGGCATCCCGTAGAGTACGCGACACCAGCAGAAGTCGGCCCGAAAAGACCAGTGCCCAGCCAAAGCCTTCGTGGCTGAGGTCAATGACTACCTGGCTCAGGAGTCCGGTTTCTTCCTCAATGCGACTGGCGATCGCCCGATAAAAGCACATCACCCGACTCTTGGTAATGGGATCAACGTCGCCATCCACGGAGATCTCCCGCTTTTGGGCACGGGTCAACACATAGGGCTTGAGCAGCAGCTCATCCTTCCAGTTGCGGTAGGTGCCATAGGGGTCATTGGCGCGAATTTGCTGGACGATGGCCCGCAGTAGGGGAGGTAGTTCGCTCCCTCCAGCGGCCTGGATAATGGGTTCAGCAGCGGTCATACCAGTACTTCCTCTTCGACATCAGTAAGGTCATCTTCAAACGATTTGGCAGTGTTCTGAAGGGCTTTGCGCAGCCACGGCGGTGGGCTACCGTTCAGCAGTTGCACAAAGCGATCCAGTACTTCAGTGATCACGTCATCCTCAGAGTTGGCTTTGATGGGCGTCACGCCTTTCTGGATGATGCGGGCTGCAGCACTGCCGCCAATAGCAGCGACGTAGACAATGGTGCATCCCTCCAGGGCTTTGATTTTGGGAACCAGCTTGTCTTCGTTGCCGTCTTCCTTGAGGTCGCCCGTAAACTTCAAAGTCTTGTCAAACTCGTAGCCATCCTGGTTGACCTCATAGATATTGATGGCCTTTGCCCAACCAAAGTGGGCGTTAATGTGAACCTGATCAGTGGTTGCAAAGGCAATTTTCATACCATTCCTCCTGATTGAGATAATTTCTATTAATGAACAACCTGCCGGGGTTTCATCACGTTCCGTAGGGGCGTTCGCGCAGCGAGGGCTTCGCACTCAGCATTTCGTAACACCCGTTGGATTGTTCTCAGACGCACTGCCGAAACGCTTCGCCCCTACAGGTGGTTGACGACCAGGGGGGTGAAATCGGGCTGTTCCGGTGTGGGCGTTGCTTCGGGTGCATCCTCAATCCCCTGATCTGCCCCCTGGGTGGCCCAGCGGCGCACCTGCTCGTGGGAGGTTTCTTCCTCGTGCTCCAGAAAGATGTTGCCCAGTTCAAACAGCAGTTGAATGGTGCCGCGATAGCCCACCGTACAGCGCTGTCCATTGCCAAACCGATCAAAGATGGGGAAACCCATGCGATGCAGCGGGATGTGGAGCTTTTTGGCGATCGCCCGTCCATTGGAGTTGGTAATCAGCAGATCGGCCCCCTCCGCCAGTTGCTCCAGATCCTCCAGGTCGCCAATGGTGACTTTGCTTACCGGCAAAGACTTCAGCAAAGGCGATTTGGTGGTGGTCACCGCCGCCTGAATTTCCGCTCCCATCGAATGGAGGAACCAGCTCACGGCATAGAGGAGATCTGGCTCCAGGCCCAGGGCCACCCGCTTACGACCAAAGAAAAAGTGGGTGTCGAGGATAGCGTCCTGCAACTGGCGGCGCTGACGTTCGTACTGTTCCGGCACGGGCACCGCGCTGATATCCGATAGGGCTTGCAGGAACTCATCCACCGCATCCAGCCCCGTAATCTGGGGAAAGACTTCATAGGGGATACCGAAGCGCTGCTGCAAAATCTCCGCCGCCCGCTCCATGCTGCCCCCCAGGGCCAGGGTAAACATGGAGCTGCCGATTTCCCGAAGCTGGGACAGGGGCGTGCCGCCGGGGGTGTTGGTGTTATAGTCATCCTCCAGGTGGCCATCCAGGGATCCGGAGAGATCCGGTACGACGATGGCGTGCAGCCCAAAGGAGGCCATGATGTCTTTGATTTCCTGGATATCCCCGGGGGCAAAGGCGGGGCCAGCCAGTACGGTGATTTGATCATAGCGGACTTCGCCGGGCTGGGGCAAGGTGCGCATCATGCTTTCCACTGCGGCGGCGTAGCCATCCTGCAAAGCCCCTTTGAAATCCGGGGTCGAGGCGAACACAATGGGCAGATCAAACAGTTCAGGATGGCGCTTACGGATGGTTTTGAGGATGCCGTCCATGTCGTCGCCCCGTGTTTCCGTCAGCCCCGTGGTGAACAGCCCCAGAATTTCTGGATTGGACTTTTCCACCAGGGTGAGGATGGCCTGCTCCACATTTTCCTCGCCACCCAGGATGGTAGAAACCTCCGACATGGCCGTGGTGGACATGGGGATGGCCTCCCGGAAGTGGCGCACCAGCATGACTTTGGCAAAGGCGGTGCAGCCCTGGGAACCGTGGAAAAGGGGCATGGTGCCTTTGAGGCCCAGGAAGGCCAGAGAAGCTCCCAGGGGCTGACTTTGCTTGAGGGGGTTCACCGCAACGGATTTCTTGCGGGCCACCACTTTGGTCATGCCGATGGGGCGATTGGATGAGGGGGCGTGCATGGGATTGCTTGCCTGCCCTTCCAGTTCCGTTAATTGGTGGGCGATCGCCACTTCCTCACTCCCCCCATTCCAGGGGGTCGGCTTGCGCACCTGTTGCCAGATGGGACTGTGCAGGGCTTCATCCAGCTCGCGCGCCATTTCTACCATACCCAGGTAACCGGCGTAGGGATGGTGGCGCTCCTGATTGATGTCCAGGAAGGGGATGCGGGCCTTGAGGGCGGTGTACTGGTTCCGTCCCCCAGCAATCAGCATATCCGCCTGGGTGTCGGCAATAATTTTCAGGAGCTGCTGGGCATTACCCTTGTCAATCATCACTCCTTCTCGTCCCAGGAGTTCCTTGATGCGGGCTTTGTCTTCTTCCGTACTTTTCTTGGTACTGGTAGCTACTACCGTGATACCCAGATCCTTGGCGGCGGAAATAATTGACCAGCTCTTCACCCCACCTGTGTAGAGGACGACCCGCTTACCCGCCAGCCGCTCGCGGTAAGGGGCCAGGTTGCGGTTGAGTTTTTCGGTTTCTAGGGCGATGAGCTGTTCGACGCGGATTTGAAGCTGGCGATCGCCAAACTTCTCCGCAATGTTTCGCAGGCACCGATTCATGTCTTCAATGCCGTAAAAGGATTCCTCAATGTAGGGAATGCCGTAGCGCTCTTCCATCTTGCGGGCCATGTTGATCAGCGCCTTGGAGCAAATCATCACGTTTAGCTTGGCCCGGTGAGCGTAGGCAACTTCTTCAAAGCAGGCATCCCCGGTGATTTTGGAAAGGACGCGAATGCCCACTCGCTCGAAGAGCGGCAGCACACCCCAAAGCTCCCCAGCAATGTTGTATTCTCCAATCAGGTTAATGTCAAAGGGAGTGGTGTATTCCGGTTCCGCCGTACCCACCACATGGTCAAGCAAAGCCTCGCCCGCCAAACGGTTGCCCAAATTCTTGCTGCCAACAAAGCCGGGGGACTGCACTGGGATGACGGGCAGGCCAAATTTTGCCGATGCTGCCTGACAAACCGCATCCAGGTCGTCGCCAATCAAAGCGGTGACGCAGGTGGAATAAACGAAGATAGCGGCGGGATGGTAGCGCTCCTGGACTTCATGAATCGCTTTGTAGAGGCGCTTTTCACCGCCAAAGATGATGTCGTTTTCGCTCAAGTCCGTGGTGAAGCCCATCTTGTAAAGTTTGGAGCCGGATGAAAGACTGCCCCGACTTCCCCAGGAGTTGCCTGCACAGGCGATCGGGCCATGCACCAGGTGGGCGGCATCGGTAATCGGTACCAGGGCAATGCTGGCTCCGTCAAAGGCACATCCGCCCTGGGCAGCACCGGGTTGGGCTGTTTGGGTGCAGGCTTTGTTTTTCCCTTGACCGTGTTTTTTGTGATTGTGTTCACAACCGGGTTCAGAAAGGAGTTCGTTGATTTTGCCTCGGGTGAGTTTCATGGTTCAGGCGAGGGGGGTAAAGGACAAGGGAAAAAGGGAAGAGGAGGAGGGAAGAGAGAAGAGAGAAGAGGGAAGAGAGAAGAGGGAAGGTACGGTGAACAGTGTTTATCTGGTTTACTCTTCACTCCTCATTCTTCTTTCCTTCAACAAATATACCGTCTGACATCTTCACCACAAACATCGGTCAAGTAGGTGAGTGCTCGAAACCGGAGAGCGACGCATTCCATGTACAGCGGATTCAGCTTACACAGGGGGGGAATGTGGAAAAGCTTGCGGCCAAATAGCTTAACGTCGTGTTCAAAAGGACAATCGCAGGGGATCAGGCGGCAGATGAAATGGGCCTGGGATGCACTGGTAATATTGATGTTATCGACCCATCGACGGAGGGGAGCCAGGAGGTCAAACCCAGGGTGTTTGGTGGCGATCGCCCCTACATTAGTTTTCTTTGCGTCAGACGGGCGGAAGAAAGTCGTCATGGGTTTAGTCTCAAATCAAGTGGGAATTCAGGACCAGGTAGGCTGAGTAGCGTTCCTAGTCTTCATCATCCAGACTGCGGACGGGTCGATCCTCAGCCAGCTCTAGCTCTCGGCTCAGGCATCCCACCACAAAGTTGGACTCCAGGAAATGCACGGAATAAATGTACGCCCGCTGCAAATAGGTACCAATGCCCACGATGTAGCCAATGTCGCCCTTCTTTGCCAGGTGGAACCCGACGTCTTTACCGGGGAAAGTACCATCATTGCGGATTAGCTTGCGGGTACGGACGCGGCTACCCATTTCGAAGATAGGAGGGCCGTCTAGTTCAATTTCTTCACTCAGGCGCATGATTCGGTGAGGGGTAGAGGGTGAACGGGGGTGGGGTGGATGGGGGTTGAGGGTGGATGGGAGTGAGGGTGGATGGGGGTGAGGGTGGATGGGAGTGAGCTAATTTCCCACCAACCCACCAATCCACCAGTCCACCAACTCACCAACCCACCAACCACTCACACCTAACGGACTAGGTCAAAGGAGATATCGGTCTTCGCTGGGATGATGGTCTTGCGATCCAGCTCATCCAGGATGGTGTTGATAATCCAGTTGAACTGGTTGATCGCGCCCTGGTAGCCCAGGGTAGCGTAGCGGTGCATGTGGTGGCGATCGAAGATAGGATAGCCAATGCGCACCAGCGGGGTGTGGGTGTCACGCCACAGGTACTTGCCGTAGGAGTTGCCAATCAGCAGGTCAACTGGCTCGGTGAACATCAGGGAGCGCAGGTGCCACAGATCTTTCTTGCCCCAAATCGTCGCTTCCTGGCCGTAGGGGTTGTTGGTCAACACCTCACGGAGTTCCGCTTCAAATTCGTCATTGGAGTTGGTCACAACGATGTGGACTGGCTCCGCGCCCATCTCTAGCAAGAACTGGGTAATGCCAAACACATGGTCAGGGTCACCATAAAGGGCGACGCGCTTACCGTGAATCCAGGCCTGGGAATCCGTCAGCGCATCCACTGCCCGGCCCCGCTCCTGCTGGAGTTCCTGGGGAATGGCCTTGCCGGTGACGGCAGAGAGGGCCATGAGGAATTCGTCCGTGCCCTTGATGCCAAAGGGACGGAAATTATAGGTCTTCTGACCCCATTCCTTAGCGATATATTCTTGAGTCTTAGGCGTAGTGTACTTCTGGAAGAAGAAAGTCCCTTCACCGTTGATGGTATCGCCTGCTTCCTCTAGCGTAGTCAACCCGTTATACATCTTGAATTCGCCCGTGTTGGGAGAATCAAAGGCGTCTGAGTTGTCCGACAGGATGGTGTAATCGATACCGAACAGGTTGAGAATGCGCTTCAGCTCGCGGATGTTGCCAATGTAGGGATCAAAGCCCAGGTTGAAGTTAAACTTGCCGTTGGTGGTTTCGGCTTTCTTCCCGGCTGACAGCGTTTTCAGGATACTCACCAGCATGTTGTCGTAACCCGTGATGTGGGAACCCACAAAACTGGGAGTGTGGGCTGCTGGCACTGGCAAATCTACGGGAATCAGTTCCTCATTCTTAGCGGTCTGAATGAATGCCCCAATATCATCCCCAATGACCTCTGCCATGCAGGTGGTACAAAGGGCAATCATCTTCGGCTTGTAAAGGGTGTAAGCGTTTTCAAGCCCTTGCTTGAGGTTGCTGAGGCCACCAAATACCGCTGCATCTTCCGTCATGGAGGAGGAAACTGCCTGGAAGGGCTCTTTGTAGTTCCGGGTGAGGTGGGTGCGGAAGTAGGCGACGCAGCCCTGGGAACCGTGGCTGTAGGGCAGGGTGCCTTCAAAGCCAGCGGCGACGAATAGGGAACCCAGGGGCTGACAGGCTTTTGCGGGGTTGATGGTCAGGGCTTCCCGCTCAAAGTTCTTCTCCCGGTAGTCCCAGGTTTTCGTCCATTCAGCAATTTCAGTAACTCTCTCGGGGCTGTGGGCACCTTCAAACTGGCGCTTGTATTCAAACAAATCCTGATAGGTGTCGGTGTGGAACAGGTCAAAGTGATCCTGGATCTTACCGGGTTCTGTTGCGTTCTCCGGTACTTGAGGATTGGTGTTCTCAGTCATGGTAGTCTCCTTGGAAAGGGGAAGGGGTGGTATGAAAGAAGGGGTAGTAAGGGAGATTTGATTTTGTGCGCAGAATCAAATCTCCTAGCTTCCTACTCTTGCCAGGGGGTCTTAATCAAGTCCCAGGTGGGGTTGTTAATGGCCAGATCCATGTCACGGGCAAAGACTTCAAAGCCGTCATAACCGTGGTAGGGGCCAGAGTAATCCCAGGAGTGCATCTGACGGAAGGGCAGGGCCATCTTCTGGAAGACGTACTTCTCTTTGATCCCAGCGGCAATCAGGTCGGGCTTCATCTGCTTGGCGAGTTCTTCAAACTCATAGCCGCTCACGTCATCATAGATAACGGTGCCTTCGTCAACGTAGTCAGCGGTACGCTTATAGTCGTCACCGTGACCGAACTCATATCCTGTACCGATGACCTTCATTCCCAGATCCGTAAAGGCAGGAATCACGTGACGGGGGCGCAGACCACCCACCATCATCATCACTTCTTTCCCTTCCAGGCGAGGCCGATACTTCTCAACAATCGCATCCATCCGGCCTTGGTACTTAGCAATGACTGCTTCGGCTTTTTCCTGGATGGTTTCATCAAATTGGGCAGCAATCTTGCGCAGGGACTTGGCGATTTGGGTGGGGCCAAAGAAGTTGTACTCCAGCCAGCCAATGCCATACTTCTCTTCCATGAAGCGGCAAATATAGTTCATGGAGCGGTAGCAGTGGATCAGGTTCAGCTTCGCCAGAGGGGTCATTACCACTTCGTTGAAGGTGCCGTCTCCAGAGAATTGGCAGATGACGCGGAGGCCAATTTCTTCTAGCAACAGGCGGCTGGGCCAGGCATCCCCACCAATGTTGTAGTCACCAATGATGTTGACATCGTAGGGGCCAGACACAAAGCCTTCAGGGAGCTTGCGATATTCATCAGCCTTGGGAAGAACCCAGTCACGCACGGTGTCGTTAGCAATGTGGTGACCAAGGGACTGAGAAACACCCCGGAAACCTTCACAACGAACTGGAACCACCGGCTTGCCATACTCCTTAGCTTTCTTCCTGGCAACCGCTTCGATGTCATCTCCGATTAGACCAACGGGGCACTCTGATTCAATCGTGGTGCCCTGACTCAGGGGGAAGAGAACTTCCAGCTCGTCAATGAGTTTGTCAAGCTTTTTGTCACCGCCAAATACAATGTCCCGCTCCTGGAAGTCGGAGGTGAACTGCATGGTGCCAAAGGTGTCTACCCCGGTGGTGCCGATGTAGTAGTTACGGCGTCCAGACCAGGAATAGTAGCCGCAACCAACGGGGCCGTGGCTGAGGTGAATCATATCCTTCACCGGCCCCCAGACCACCCCTTTTGCACCTGCGTAGGCACAGCCACGGGTAGTCATTACGCCAGGAACGGACTTCTTGTTGGACTTAACGCCGCAGTCGGACGCTCCCTCTTCGGTGACATTGAGGTGCTTGGCGCGGCTCTTTTGGGCTTTATCAGGATACGCTTCCAGGACTTCCTGGACGAGCGCCTTTCTGTCTTCTACGGTGGTCATGGTGCCCTCTTGATTGCAATAAGGAGTGGATTTGTTTGGGGAGGGAAAAGGTTGCCTGACCGAGTGCGGGGGATGCCCCAGTGCTGGCTCGCGAGTGTGTTGGGCAAATGCCGACCCAGTCCAGGCTATTGGAAATAGGAGATTACAGACTAGACAGTAGCGACAGCTTTGTCTTGGGCGATCGCCTTTTCGTACTCTTCGTCACCATTCAGGAGGCCGAATTCAACCAGGAGGTCTTCCAGCTCATCCATGGAGATGGGGGTAGGAATGACGAGATTGGTGTTGTTCTCGATCTTGCGAGCCAGGGTTTGATATTCTGCAGCTTGCTTGCTATCGGGAGCGTACTCAATCACCGTCATACGGCGTAGCTCAGCGTGCTGAACGATGTTGTCGCGAGGCACAAAGTGAATCATTTGGGTGCCAAGGCGTTCAGCCAGGGTTTCGATCAATTCGATTTCCCGGTCAACGTTACGGCTGTTGCAGATGAGGCCACCCAAACGCACACCGCCGGAGTGGGCATACTTCAGAATGCCTCGGGCAATGTTGTTAGCCGCGTACATTGCCATCATTTCACCGGAGCAGACAATGTAGATTTCCTGGGCTTTGCCTTCCCGGATGGGCATAGCAAATCCGCCGCAAACAACGTCTCCCAATACGTCGTAGGAAACAAAGTCGAGGTCTTCATAAGCGCCTTCTTCTTCCAGGAAGTTGATGGCGGTGATGATGCCCCGGCCTGCACAGCCTACACCAGGCTCAGGACCACCGGACTCAACGCACTTGACGCCTTTGTAGCCCGTGAGCAGCACTTCTTCAAGCTCCAGGTCTTCAACCGCGCCCCGCTCAGCAGCCAGGTGCAGGATGGTGGTTTGGGCTTTGCTGTGCAGCATCAAGCGGGTCGAGTCAGCTTTGGGGTCACAACCCACAATCATGATCCGGTGGCGATCGGCCATCCCAGCGATGGTGTTCTGAGATGTGGTGGATTTACCGATACCGCCTTTTCCGTAAAATGCAATTTGACGCATGGTAGTTGAGTCTCCTTGTCGGTGTCTTGTGTAAGTAATACGTGAAGCTGGACTGTTCTGTGAGGGATGAGTAGGGTGTTAGTTTGTGCCGAGACCTAACGCTGGTTGATTTGCAAATCCAGGTTACGGCGCGTTCACCCTACGCGGTGGCGGGCGAGACGCGTGGCGCACTGCCACGTACTGCCCTTGCGGGAATAAAAACCCAAGCATTGGTTTTCCCATGATGGTGGTGTGAGAAGAGGGTCGGAAAAGAGGCTGTAGAAAATGTTGAAGAGGGAGCAGGGCACGGATGCGTTCTGGGGTGAGAGTCGAGGAGAGTAGCCCACCGCGCCCTGGGCAAGCTGAGTGCAGAGTATTTAGACGGCTTCAACAACTAAACTGGGCAGGATGCGCTGCTGCAGACGAGCTTCAATGGCGTACTTGACAGTTGCTGTGCTGCTGGAGCAACCACCACAGGCTCCCTTAAGAACTACCTTAACAGTATCGCCACTAAAGTCAAATAGTTCAACGTCACCTCCATCTGCCAGAAGTACCGGACGCACTTCTTCATCTAAGACTTGCTGAATCAAAGCAATCTTTTGCACGATGGTAAGGGAGGCAAGGTCGGGGAGGGTTGGAGCAGAGGGTTCCGTGGCGATCGCCTCCACCCTGGCCGGTAGCGCTTCCCGCTCCTGCTGCACTTCTGTAATCAAGTCCTCAATGTTGGCAAGGCAGGAACCACAGCCGCCCCCCGCTTTCACATAGTTGGTGATTTGCTCTACGGTGCTCAGGTCATTTTCGATGATGACCCGACGAATGCGGGTGTCAGTAATGCCAAAGCAAGAGCAAATCAGGGCACCTTCATCCTCATCGTGGTGTTCGACCTCAATGCCACGATATTTGTAGATAGCGGCTTCCAAAGCTTCCTGCCCCATCACAGAACAGTGCATCTTAGCCTCTGGCAAGCCCCCCAGGTAATCGGCAATTTCCTTGTTGGTGATCTTCAATGCTTCGTCCAAAGTTTTGCCTTTGACCAGTTCCGTCAGGGCAGAGGAAGAGGCGATCGCACTCGTACAGCCAAAGGTCTGAAACCGGGAGTCCAGGATGGTTTCTGAGGACTCCTGGATTTTCAGGTGGAGCCGCAGGGCATCCCCGCAGGCAATGCTGCCGACTTCACCATATACAACGGCCACATCCGGCTCACAGTCATCGGCGATCGCCCCTTGGTTTTTCGGGTTATAAAACAGGTCAAGTACTTTTTCAGTGTAGTCCCACATGGCGGTTATCCTTGGTTGCGGTTATCCTTGGTTGAGGAAAGATCGGGGCGCAGCGCCTGCGCTGGTATGAAAGGAGGGGTTAGCCCACAACGGCTTCTTGACGCTCTTGCAGCCATTCGGCCTGGTCATCGTTAAAGGGAGAGATTTCCCGCAGTCGGGCCACAATGTCGGGCAGCACTCTCAGCAAGTAGTCCACTTCGTCGTAGGTGGTATAGCGGGAGAGGCTGAAGCGAATGGAGCCATGGAGGATGGTGTAGGGCAGGCCCATGGCCCGCAGGACGTGGGAGGGTTCTAAAGAGCCAGAGGTGCAGGCTGAGCCGGAGGAGGCGCAGATGCCGTACTTGTTGAGCATTAGCAGGATGGCTTCCCCTTCGATGTACTTGAAGCCGATGTTGGTGGTGTTGGGCAGTCGCTGGGTGGGGTGGCCGTTGACCACACAGTCGGAGATGGTGGTCAGGATGCCCTGTTCGAGGCGATCGCGCTTGGCTTTCTCAGCTTTGATGTCAAACAGGTCCGCAGCGGCCAGCTCAGCAGCTTTGCCCAGGGCCACAATGCCGGGGACGTTTTCCGTCCCAGCCCGCCGCCCCCGCTCCTGGTGACCGCCCAGAAGGAAAGGCCGGAAGCGGAAGCCTCGCCGTACGTACAGCGCCCCGATGCCTTTGGGTGCATGGAGCTTGTGCCCCGACAGGGTGAGCAGGTCAATGGTGCTGGTCTTCAGGTTAATGGGAACTTTGCCCACTGCCTGGACGGCATCGACGTGGAAGGTGGCTCCGTATTCTTTGGCGATCGCCCCAATGGTCTCAATCGGGAAAATCACCCCGGTTTCATTGTTGGCGTACATGGTGGTCACCAGGGCCGTACCGCCCGTAATGGCCGCCTCCAGCTCCATCAGGTCAATCTGCCCCTGCCCATCTACGGTCAGATAGGTGACGGTGTAGCCCCGCTTTTCCAGGTGCTTGCACACGTTCAAAATGGCGGGATGCTCGACCTTGGTGGTGATAATGTGGCGCTTGTCGGGCTGGGCTGCCAGGGCGGCATGGATGGCGGTGTTGTTGCCTTCGCTGCCGCAGCTGGTGAAGATGATTTCTGAGGGTTCGGCTCCTAGAAGGGCGGCTACTTGCGATCGCGCTTCCTGGACCGCCTGCCCCACCTGCCCACCAAAGGTGTGCATACTGGAGGGATTGCCGTAATACTGGGTCAAGTATGGCAGCATGGCCTCAACCACTTCAGGGGCGATTTGCGTCGTGGCATTGTTGTCAAAGTAGGTGACGGTCATCGTCAAGGATCTCCAAAGGGTGGGTCGGTGGGTGGGAGAGTGGGTAGATGGGTGATGGGGTGGATGGGGGACAGAGTGGGAAACTTAGTCTGTCCCCCCACCGCTGTTTACTTTGCTGGTTCGGTCACGTATTTGTCGTAGAACTCACGGGCGACTTTTTCAATCACGTCGTAGGCTTCTACAACTTGCAGTCCGGCCTGCTTCAGTTCTTTCTGAGGGCAGGGGCCGATCTTTGCTGCCAGTACAGCTTTGCAGTCTGAGATGGTTTTGATGATGTTGTCGAGCATGGCTTCTTCGCCATAACCGCCCTGGCAGTAGTGATCAATTTTGCGGTGACCGACAAACTTGGCCTGGGTGGCGTCTACTTCGTAGATCATGAACTCTTTGGCGTGACCAAAGTGCTGGTTCACCAATCCGCCGCCTTTAGTAGCTACGGCTACCAGGATTTTGGGAGCATTGGCAGGCAGGTTGCGGTTGCTCTTGGTTTTCACCTTGGCCTTTTGCAGCTCGGTCTTGAATTTCTCAATCCCGGCGTGAACTTCCTGGCGGGTTTCCAGGCTGTAGTCGGCGCTCATCTCCATGAACTTGTCTTTGGTGAACTCCTGGGAGCGATCTTCGCCCAGAAGGCCGACGGCATCGGCGCGGCACTGGCGGCAGTGGCGCATCATTTTCATGTTGCCGGAACACTGGTCTTGCACAAACTTGAGTTCTTTAGGATTGGGGCCACGCTGGCCGTTCAAACCAAAGTAGGTGCCGTGCTCGGGAGCCGAAATCAGGGGCATAATGTTGTGCAGGAAGGCACCCCGTTCGCGGATGGCCTTGTTCACTTCGACCAGGTGCTCGTCGTTGACGCCGGGGATCATCACCGAGTTGACTTTGCACAGAATGTCCGCTTCCCTCAGGGCTTGCAAACCTTCCATTTGCCGCTCGTGCAGGATGCGTACCCCATCAATGCCCCGGTAGCGCTTCCGGCGATAGTGAACCCAGGGATAAATCTTGGCCCCAATTTCTGGGTCAACCATATTAATGGTAATGGTCACGTGATCCACGTTAAGCTGCTTAATTTTCTCAACGTGGTCGGTCAGCATCAAGCCATTGGTAGACAGGCAGAGCTTGATATCCGGAGCCTTGTCGGCAATCAGTTCAAAGGTGCGGAAGGTTTTTTCTGGATTCGCCAGCGGGTCGCCAGGGCCAGCAATGCCCAACACGGTCATTTGGGGAATCTTGCCCGCAACTACGAGAACTTTGTGGGCTGCTTCTTCGGGAGTCAGCAGTTCACTGACCACCCCTGGACGACTTTCGTTGGCGCAGTCATATTTGCGGTTGCAGTAGTTGCACTGGATGTTGCAGGCAGGAGCAACTGCAACGTGCATCCGGGCATAGTGATGGTGGGCTTCCTCACTATAGCAGGGGTGCTTTTCAATGCGAGCTTTGAGCTTTTCGTCGAGATCTTCAGGCGCGCCACTAGAGCTGCAGCCACAGCTACTACCAGACGGCTTGACCTTCACCTGATCCTTGGTGATGGTGACATCGATATCGGGCTGGAGGCCAGTTGTCGGTGTGGTTTGGAGTAGAGCAGATGGTGGTGGTGTCATGGAGGGATGAGGTAAAAGGACAGGAGAGGAAGTGACGCCTGTCGATCGACCATGACCCAAATAATCGCATTGCTAGATCAAACTTTCAGGAGACCGTTCTGGAAATCGTTCTAGAAATCTTTGGTAATGACTCTAAACGATTGCTCTAACTGAGCAGGCTTAACGCTCCTTGGAGCAGACCTAGCAACTGCGGGTAGGGTTTGGTGCTCGGCGTTAAGGGTTTTATAGCAAGCCCCTTTCAACCTGTCTGCAGGTGAGTCGCCGATAGAGTTATTGAGTATTTACAACGGTACTCAACCGCCCAAACCCCTATGACTGAAGCAAAGGTAAAAAAATATGGGGACGAGGGACGAGACTTTTTGCCGGGAGGAGCAAGTATTTTAGCGATGGGGAGCAGCTATTTCTGTACTCAGCTCTGAGCTATATTTCATCAATAATTCAGGCCATTTTTGCCTGATTTCACCGCACCGCCAAAGAGTACTCAAATGGGCTGCAAAACCACGATTTAGATAGCGCGATCTCGCCTCGATAAAGTCGAAAAATCTTTTCTGTATCCTATCTATCAATCTAGCAGATCTTCCTGTAACAGTGTCGCTCCAAATGTAAAGTTCCATGGCTCTTCCTTTTCAATATATTAATACGTTTCTGGGAAACTCTCTCTCCATTGAGTATCCTGGCTCAGATCTAGAAAGCCTCACCATATACCGATATTTTTAACAATTTAGATTTGGAGCCTAAGGGAGAATGGGGAAGCGATACAGCTTCGCTGCGGGCCATTGAGGGAGCTAAGTGGTTAAGAAATGATGAAGAGAAAACTTGTCTTTCGTATCTAGAGCTACAGATCTAATATATAGATGTCATTTTCCTGATGCAACTATTGGCGGTTGAGTACATTTGGGCGCGATCGCCCCATTGGTTTAAACACCGCTCAACTCTGGACGACGCACGGCATTCGATTGAGTGCAAGATTGCCAGTACCATTCAGCCGAAATACCCACTCCTCCTCTTCAAAATACCTGCCCCCCTACCCCACTTTTTTTGTCAAAGAAGCATCCAGTCAGGGGTGGAGCTTTTGAGTACCATCTCAATAGGTATAGTATTCCGATATCAGTTCACAAGCTGTGACAATTTTGGCGGGTTGGTATAAGCAGGGAAACAGACCGCTCTGCTAGAGAGAAGTAGCCATGGTACAGCCCGTCCAAATCCCAGTATCCCCCCGCCAAGCTATCTGTCCCTGCAGTCAGCCGACCCACGCCCCCCAGCAAGCCCCCAGTGCCTCTAATCACCCGTTTGGATGGCGATCGCCCTTTGTTCGCCTCTCCCAGTTCCCCCTCGTGGCTGACTTTCGCATTATCTTTGAGCGAGACCCAGCAGCTCGCAACTTCCTGGAAGTGGTGTTCTGCTATCCCGGCCTCCATGCCCTTGCCGCCCATCGGCTGGCCCACTGGCTCCATCGCCGCCACCTTCCCTTTTTCCCCCGTTTGATTTCCCACCTGGCCCGGTTCTTTACGGGCATCGAAATTCACCCAGGGGCGCAAATCAGTCCAGGGGTGTTTATTGACCACGGCATGGGCGTCGTCATTGGAGAAACGGCAATTGTCGGCAGCTACACCCTGATCTATCAGGGCGTGACCCTCGGGGGCACGGGCAAGGAAACTGGCAAACGCCACCCCACTGTCGGCAGCCATGTGGTCATTGGAGCCGGGGCAAAAATTCTCGGTAATATCACCATCGGTGACTACGCCCGTGTCGGTGCAGGCTCCATTGTGCTCCGCGATGTGCCAGCAAACTGCACGGCGGTTGGAGTCCCAGGTCGGAATATTTGCCGATCCACCGCCCCCGATTGCCCCCTCGATCACGGTAAACTCCCGGATGCCCAGGCCGATGTCATTCGCCTATTACTAGATCGAATCGAGCGGCTTGAGCAGCAGCTTCAGCAACAAAGCTAGCTTTATTGGCTAATCTGTCTAGCGCAGATCCACTTCAGAGAAAGTACCTGGTAAACAACCCCCACCCTTGGCAGTCCGATGAAACACTCCCAATCCCACGCTCAATTCCTGCAATTTCTCCGCCACGAATTTCGGTTCTCCGACGCAGAAATTGCCGTTGTCCACCGCCATCAGGACTTAGATAACGGCCCCCTTTCGATTATGCTCTGGAAGTACGGTCTCATTACCCTGGAGCAGCTCAGCCACATCTTTGATTGGTTAGAAAACCGCATCCATCCCAGTCTGATTGGCCACATCTAATCTTTCAATCTTGCCACTGACACGGTTCATCGACACGGTTCATCGACGCAGTTCATCGACGCAGTTCATCGACGCAGTTTGTAGTGACCAGTTGACCATCACAGGCACAGCCAATACGAGCTTGCCCCATAAATTCGCAGGTATTTACAGTTCTCAGTGCTCCACAAAAACTTGCAGTTAGAGGTTATCATTATGTTTGAAGTCATCATCATTGCTTGTTTGTTTAGCGGTTTAGTTGTTTGTTACGACCGCACCCTTGAGCGGCTCTTCAAGCTATAAATCCGGTCTACCCTTGAGAAGATAAGTAGGTAGCCATAGATAAACGACGCCATCGTGGGGTGCGCCCCCCGGCGGAGGGTGTATCCCACTAACTTTATTTATGTCCATGTACTTACTTGAATTCAGTTTGCTGGCTTCATTTCCACCGACTTTTCACCCATTGGAGGCTCTGTAATGAAAGTAATGCTGCGCCAAAGACCGTCGGGTCAACTTCTGGTTTACGTAGCAAAGAAAGATCTCGAAGAGGAAGTAGTCAGCGAAACCCAATCAGGAAACGAAACCATTTTGACCCTGGCTAACGGCTGGGAGCTGGCAGTCAGCGATTTCAGCGAGCCGCGACAGCTCCCCAAAACAGTTGAAGCCAGGCGGCTAGCTTAAATCCACATTCTTGGCTATGGGCGCTGCTTGCCCATGAAACCATCCAGAACTCCAGGACGCCTACATGGTGCATTAGTTCTAGCCTGGGGCAGCGCTGGTTAAACTTTTGACAATTAAGTGAGACAACCCAGGCAGGGCATGGCGAATACCATATCCTGCCTTTCTTTCTGCCAAATAGTACCTGTGAATTGGCCACGCTGCAACTGGAAGCTGCTGGGGTGAGTTGCGATCGCCCGTCTGTTCCCCCAGGCCAGCTTTGTCTAGATGCCGTTTTTATACAGAATTTACGGGCTGCATACGGTGTCCTGGGATTTTGGGTGATGTTGTAGACGCCCAGCATCCATAAATGGGACAGTGGGGCGCACTGCGATCGCGATCCCGCGTTAAGTTGATCCCCTTCTTATGTAAAGACTTTACAAAGAAATTCAATTCGCCGTGACACTGATGATAGGACTGTAATACGCTGTATGCGCAACCACCGGAGATTTCTGAGATGTGCCCGTTCCTCTAGCAATCGCTCGAATCACTGATGTGCGATCGCACTACTGAATGTTGTCAGCGATACGGCCTCAGTTGTATCGACTTGTTAAGATGTCGGGGTATCTGAGAAAAATTCTCATTCCAGGAAGGCAATGCTTTCCTGAAGGCTGCTTGGTTGTCGAGTAGCTAGCACAACTATTAGTAAGGGGGGCTTTCGAGGTGCTCATGCATCTACTAGATCAACGCTTTTATCAGTTTCAACCCGCTGACACAACCTTGAGTCGTCGCATATCGCTACATTGTATTAGCACATCAAGGTTTGGCGTCATTCGATCATAAGTCTCGTCCCTTTTAGGAAGTAGAGTTTCCCTGCGGAGGAAGTTCCACTTCCCAATGTGGTTCTGGTTTAAATCTTGAGCCAGTAGTAGATTCCTATCAAGCACACCGGACAGTTTCTCCTTAAGGCTGGGCAGCCCGGCCAGGAACATTTCTTTCAGCCATCCATCGAATAACAGTGTTGGTAGTCAATACTGCCCGCCAGATGAGGATAGCTCCAGAATGCCTTGGAGCTTCTAGGCCGACGAACCATTCAGCATGGCCCACTGTCTAGCAGAACTATTATTGGTTCAATAATTCGACCTGAATTTTTGTCTTCTCCCATTACTGTTGGCAGCGGCTGTTTTTTGCGGCCTCTGTCTGAAGGTGCTAATGGTAGCTCTGTGCTGTTTGAGAGGAGAATTTCTGGGATCTTATAGCCTTTCAAATATTTTCGCGGGAAGATGAAATGCTGTTAGCTTCCTCGCTGAAAATTCAGCCTTTTCAAAAGCTATCTGCTGTAATTTGTTTGACAAAATGACTTCAAATATATGATAAATTTTGGAAGGATTACATCAAAATAGCCGGAACTTATTTGAAAGACTGGTAGTCTTCAAACACAACAAAGCTTATTTCACAATCTAAGAGAGATCTCATATTCAAAAAGTCTCTACTTGGAAAGCGTGAGATGGTTTTGAGTTTTGGTATTCCCTATTTCCCTGGCAATACCTTCTCAGAAAGTCTGCTTCTGTAGAGTTTTTCAGGGATTCAGGGTTGGCTTATGTAATTTGATGTAATTTGAACACAAACATTAGGGGTGACTGGAGGTTTTCCCATGGTAGCGACATATATGTCTTCTGCAGTGGCTGATGCTGAGTTAAGCACAGCGGAATCGGTTGATAATTTACCGTTTCATTTGTCAATGTGCGTCAACGATTTGGATGAAGCTCGTCACTTTTATTGCAACATCCTGGGGCTTGAAGAGCGACGCGCTTCCAAAACGTCGGCTCACTTTGACTTTTATGGCTGTCAGTTGACCTGCCATCATGTCCCTGGATTTAGCGCCAAAAATTTGCAAAGGGAAGTGGATGCTGAGAATGTTCCAGTTCCCCACTTTGGCGTTGCGTTGCCCTATGCAGAGTTCGAAAAATTGAAGAATAGCCTGATTGCCAACGACATTCAGTTCGTTCTCAGACCTCATGTTCGCTTTATTGGCAAGGGGCATGAGCAGCACGTTATGTTTGTTGAAGATCCGTCAGGTCATGGAATTGAGCTGAAGTCTTTTACCAAGGCTCCAGCCAAAACCTGGATGTAACTTCGGAACGCTGTGTCAATTTTACAGGGTGCAAAGATGATTCAATCAGAAAATGGGCTTTCCTCAACGCCCGTTTTCTGATTGGGTTGAGGATCAATCGTCACCATCTATAACAAGGGACACATCGCCTTGAATTTTCTTGAACTTTCTACTTCAGCATCTACAGAGCCATCGGGAACGCTACTGATCCTCCTCTGTTTAATCGGTATTGTTGTCGGTGTCGTGGCAGCGATCCTCGGAATTGGAGGCGGTTTGCTGATGGTTCCTGCGCTCACCTTCTGGGGCGCAACGCCGATTCAGGCAGTTGCTACGAGCCTGGTTGGTATTGTTCTAAGTTCAACGTCTGGAACTCTGCAAAACTGGCGAATGGGCCGATTAAACCTGGAGCGCGTCGCAATTCTGGCACCTCCAGCGATGCTAGCCACTGAATTAGGAGTTTGGTTGGCGAACGCTTTACCGGCGAATATCCTGTTAATCAGCTTCGCTGCCCTGCAAATTCTGTCCATATATTTAATTGGATTAAAGCGAAATTTAAAAACTGTTGCACCAGTGCAGCCATCGACCCCTGAATTGGTGGCCTATCCCAGTGCAGGCTCAAATAGGGTTGGCAGAGCTGCCTTCCCCGTGCTTGAGGGCGATCGCCCCTCAGATAAAAACAGCGCAGAACTCTTCAAAACCCAGGGAGTCGGTTTACTGGCGGGTGTCCTTTCAGGTCTTTTTGGAGTTGGTGGGGGAATTATCATGGTTCCCCTGCAAATGCTATTCCTGGGTGAAGGAATTAAAGACGCCGTGCGAACCAGCTTAGGCGCAATTACTCTGATATCGGTGTGGGCGGTCGGACGACATGCCCTGTCTGGGAACGTATTGTGGTTTGCCGGTATCGCCCTGGGACTGGGCGGATTGCTGGGGGCACAGCTCGGTGCCCGGTTGTTGCCAAAGCTGCCCGATCGATGGGTCAAGATTTTATTCCGGAGCCTGTTAGTGGTGCTGGCGTGCTACATGGTGAGCAAGGCTGTGTTTGTGTAGCTCAAAAACCGGATATCCCTGGAAACTTTTTGCTCCGCAGAGCGTCTGACGCAACTAAGACCTGGTAAGTAGGTAGCCATAAATAAGCGAAGCTATGGTGGGGTTCGCCCCCGGCAGGGGGGGAACCCCACTGTTTTTATTTATGGCCATGTACTTAGAACTGGAGCCATGAGCTACATGGGTGCATTTTTAAGGGAATTTAAGTGTATCTACTGTTGAAGTTTGCTAAAAGTTAGCATTAAGCCGAGCTTGTAAACATCTGGCTAAAACTGCCTTCAAAGCGCTAATTCAGCATATCTACATATTTCACCCGGAAGGGCTTAAAGTTTCGATTAACTCACCCTTTCTCCATTGCCAGTTGGTGATAAAGCTTCGCATGATGTTGACTAGTCAGGTATTTTCCATGGGCGTATTGCAGGTGTGATACAGACCGGTCACGAGACTTAACAGGCTTCAGTACCGTAGTTATACGCGCCATTCAACCTGGCAGATTAGGGGGCTTACCATTCTCAACTCAGGGAATCCACCATTCTGATTTAGCTCGGGCTACACACTGGGGTTGCCGCTACCCGCGCTCTTGATTTTTTACCCAACCAACAACTGCAATCAACCTGCGCTTGTGTTGTGCATGGAGTGCCTGCAGCATTCCGTACAGGACAGGGTGAGGTTGCTCGTAAAGAAGTTTAGCGAACCTCATTTCTAAGAACCTATCCGAGAACCCCTAACGGGGGTTTGGATTTCAAAAACTCTGGCGAGTTTGCGGATAGGTATTCAGAGGTTCTATGGGGCCTACCAGCAGTTGAACATCGCCCGATACAACCCTTAAAGCTGCGCCGATTTCTGAGGGATTTCACTGACTGAATCCCCACCTGTCGTTCAAAATTTTTCTTCAATGAACGTGCTGCTTGAGAATCCTCAACGAGTTTCCCTCTACTCAGAGAGGTTTACTGCTTTGAGACATATTCAGTTCCTTAAGACTTTGGCTAGACTCAATTTTAGCGGCCAACTGGTGTTAACCGACCCCCTGGAGCAACAGTGGATTTTCTACCTGGAAAAGGGGATGCTGCTGTATGCATCGGGGGGGAAGCATGCCGTGAGGCGATGGCGCAGAAACCTGGCGGCCTACTGTCCTCAAGCTCCCCTCCAGTCTATCGTCTGGCAACATGACGTTAATAGCCTGCAGGCATCGCCAGAAATTAGCTTTGGGTGGGAATACGCGCTCTTGTGTTCGTGGGTGAGACGGAAGCGCGTAACCGCCAGACAGGCCGCCAAAATTATTGGGACATCTATCACAGAAATTTTGTTTGATGTTGCTCAGGCCGAAGCCGTGATGCAGCAGATCAAACCTGGGGTATCGCCACCCAACCCGCTCATATCCATTGAAGTCGATCGCGCGATCGCCTCTGCAAAACAATCGTTAGAAGCCTGGCAAAATGCCATGCTGGGCGACTATTCCCCCAACGACGCCCCCATCATTCGCCAACCTGAGCAGATTAAACATCGTCGCTCAGCCCAGGCTTACCAGGCAATGGCCCGTTTGCTGGACGGACGGCGATCGCTACGAGACTTATCGGTCAAAACCCGGCGCAACGTTGTCAAAATCGCCGCCTCCCTGTTGCCTGGAATCCAGTTAGGATGGGTGGAACTGACGCAAATCCCCGATTTTAACCCACCCAAAACCCCGCCAGCGGCGAACGATCCACCGCTCACCTGGGAAACATACCCGGATAAATTAATTGCCTGTATTGACGATAGTCTCCTGATTCGTCAAACAATGGAAGAATTGCTAAATGCAGCAGGCTACCAGTTTATTGGCGTTGGTGACGCCCTGCGAGCGCTTGGGGTGATGATGGCCAAAAAGCCAGATCTGATTTTTCTGGACCTGGTCATGCCAGACGCCAGTGGATATGAGATCTGCCAACAGTTACGCAAGCTGTCACGATTTCGAGAGACGCCCATCATCATTTTGACTGGCAATGATGGGTTTACGAGTCGTCTGCGGTCAAACTTTGTGGGTGCCTCCGACTTTTTAAGCAAGCCCCTGGATGCTGGGGCCGTGCTGAGCATCATTCAAAAGCACTTGCAGCAGGGCGCATTTAGTGCCTGAGCTGTCAAACGCTGCCAGGGATCATCAGCCGGGTTTACAACCAACCTCTCTCAACGTTTTGCAACCACCGAAACGGCCCACACCGTCCGATTCTCCAGATCCATCTATCTATGCATGAGGTAAATTCCATGGGTACCGCCTTGATCGTTGAAGACTCTCTAACAGATATGCAAATTTTGACCCGCTGCCTTCAAGAAAGTGGCATCAGCGTATTGGTGGCCCACAGTGGCGAAGAAGCCCTGGCAACCATGGCCAAGCAAAAACCAGACGTCATTCTGTTAGATGTTGTGCTACCCGGATGTAGTGGGTTTGAGGTTTGTCGTGAGCTTAAAGCCCAGGCTGCAACCCGACAGATCCCGGTTGTCCTTTGCTCAACAAAAGGGGGAGAGATGGATAAGTTTTGGGGCATGAAGCAGGGCGCAGATGCTTACCTGTCTAAACCGATCGATCAGGATGAACTGGTAAGGACTGTTAAACGATTGATTAAAAGCTAAATCCTTAGGAAATTCCATGTCTGACAACAATTCTGAACTGGATGCCAGACCGCTTCCCGCTTTAGTTCAGGAACAGCCGCCTGCCGTGGCCTCAGACTTTTCTGAGCAGTTTTTGCGGCTGCGGCTTGCCGCAGATACCCTGGCGCTGCTCCCCATACGGTATTTAGGTGAAGTTCTGACCATTTCCACCAGCCAGGTGATTCCCATTCCCCACATGCCGCCGTGGGTGATGGGAGTTTACAACTGGCGGGGAGAGATTTTATGGATGGTTGATCTGGGGCATCTGCTAGGATTACCTACCTGGTATCAGCAGGCGAGTAGCTTTTCAACGCTGGCGGCAATTCTGCTGTACGCCCATGAAGCGGATACAACTGCCCCCCAGAACCGCCAAACCGTTGGTCTTGTCGTTTATCAGGCTGAGGATATGGAGTGGTGTAACCCCAATCAAGTACAGGCTCCCATACCCTTATCGGCGACACCCGAACTGACGCCTTTCCTGCAGGGGTATTGGTGGACATCCAATGACGAAATGTTAGCAGTTTTAGATCGGGAAGCCATTATTGCCGCCATATCCAATTCTCAGATTTAGTGCCCAGATTTAACGTCCAGATTTAACGTCCAGATTTATGACCTAAAGAGGCGTTGCTAAGCGAATGCACATCCAGGTTTAGCATCCCCTCCGTCTCCGCAATCATTTTGTGGCTAACTTTGCAACTGTTGATGGTAAGGCTCAAGCTATGTCCCAGCTATCTTCTAAATCTAATCCTAAAAACTACAATGGAACTTATCCTGCATCGACCGAGAATGGACAACCCATCCATGCAGGCGGTGTAAATTCTTCTCCAACCTCCTCGCAAACAGCAGCCCAGGCAGCGTTTGACGAATTTAGCAAAATTCATTCTGCCGAAAGCCCGCCCGCAGGCAAAGGAACCAAAGTATCTGGAACAACGCTACGCAACCAGCTCCTGCGAATCTTTTTACCGCTAACCCTGGGGCCACTGGCGATCGCCAGCTTTGTTGGTTACCGCGTGGTGGATGGTCTGGCGACAGAGGCAGCCGAAGAAGATATTCCGGAAATCGCACTACTTACAGGGGAAGCCACCCTGCGATTTGTGGAGGATAGCCGGAGAGTGTCTCTGGCAGTAGCCAGCAATCCCCTAATCATCAACTCAGCCCGACAATACGCTCAACAGGCCGCTGATGAAGGTTTGCCCGAAAAGCCCATTGAAGCGCTCGAACAGCAGTTTGCGAACACCAAATCCCTGGAGATCAACCAGGTTTTGAACGACTACATGCAGAGCGTAGTAGATAACGAGGGCCTTGATAAACTGCACGTTACCCAGCGGGATGGCTATGTGTTTACCTACAGCATTCCGACAGGCGACTTTGTCCAGAGTGATGAAAGCTGGTGGCAGAATACCCGCGACAATATCCAGTGGTTGGAAAAACCAGAAATTGACCCATCCACAGGCGAATTTTCGGTGGACTTCAGCCAAGCTGTTATCGACCCCAGTTCAGGCGCTTTTTTAGGGGTTGTGCAGGCGGTGATTGCGGCTGACAGCTTTGAGGCCTTCGTGATCGAACTCCTGGAGTCCTTTGAATTAACTGGATCCCAGCAGGTTCAAGTGGTCGATGCTGGTTCTGACCTGGTGATTGGCACATTGACCGCCGCCGGGCAGGTGGATGTGCAAGACATTGTGGGAGGAGAAGCCATTCGGCAGGCGATCGCCGCCCTCACTGCCGCCCGAGAACAGACGGGCAATCTCCAGCAAGTGTTAGACGAAGTAAAGTCCCAGCACGGCCTGCGGGATATCGAGATTACATCCCTGGAAAACACAGGTGTGGCGGGTGCCACCCTCACAGCGGATTTTACCTACCGGGATAAGCGCTTCAGTGTCGTTGCCATTCCTAACGCCGACTGGGCTGCCGTCTCCTCCATGGATTTGTCTGAAATTTACGCTGCCGGTCGTAATCTTGCCCTGTTAATGGCGCTGCTAGCGGTCACCCTGTCTGGCGTAACCATCTTCCTGGTGCTATGGCTGGCAAACCAGCTTTCTCAGCCGCTGAAGGGATTGTCTGGAGTCGCCGAGCAGGTGTCTTTAGGAGACTTGAACGCCTTTGCCATGCCCCAGGGCACCAGCGAAACCCAAACCCTGGCGGAGACGTTTAACAACCTGGTGGCCCGTGTCAAAGTCTTCCTGGGGGAACAAACCACCAACACCGAAAAGGCACGGGTGCTGGCCGATGTAGCGAGTTCTCCGGCACGCACCCTTCCGGGCTTGTTTGAAAGCTTTGAAGAGCCGCTCAACAAGGCGCGGGATCTAGTGGAGATCGATCGCCTGGTCGTCTATCAGATGGGCGGGCCAAACCAGGTGGAGGTGCTTTTTGAATCTGCGGCACCGGGCTGGTTCCGTGACCTGGAGAAGCGGCTCACCGAATTGCAGATGCCCGAGCCGATTTTAGAAGCGGCCCAGCAAGGGCGCGTCTTTAGCATTGACGATTTCTCTACCGCCAATCTCCCTGCTGAGTACGTCAAGCTGATGCGGCGGCTAGACGTGCAGTCTACCCTGGTGGCTCCTATCCTGGCGGGCGATCGCCTCCTGGGCCTTCTGGTGGGCGATCGCTGCGCGGCTCCCCAACCCTGGGAACCGACGACCCTTGATTTCCTCAGCCAGCTCGCCTCCCAGCTCGGTCTGGTGATTGACCGGGTAACCCTGCTCAACACCACCGAACAGCAGGCCACCGAACAGCGGCAGCTCAAGGAAAGCCTCCAGCGGCGAGCGCTGGAACTGCTGCAGGAGGTGGATCCCATCAGCCAGGGGGATCTGACCGTGCGAGCCAAGGTGACAGCGGATGAAATTGGCACCATTGCCGACTCCTACAACGCAATTGTGGCGAGCCTGCGGCGGATTGTAGCCCAGGTGCAAACGGCGGCCCTGCAGGTGGCAGAAACGACCCAGGTGAATGAAGTCTCGGTGCAGGAGCTGTCTGCCGAAGCGGCTCAACAGGCCACCGACATTACCGCCGCCCTGGATCAGCTAGAAGCCATGAACGCGGCAATTCGCAACATCGCCATCAGCGCCGAGCAGGCCGAGTCAGCCGTGCAGCAGGCGGCCCGCACCGTGGAAGCTGGGGACATTGCCATGAACCAGACGGTGGAAGGGATCCAGGCAATTCGAGAAACGGTGGCGGAAACGGCGAAGAAAGTCAAACACCTGGGCGAGTCTTCCCAGAAAATTTCCACCGTAGTCGAGCTAATTAGCGCCTTTGCCGCCCAAACCAACATGCTGGCTTTGAACGCTTCCATTGAAGCATCCCGAGCCGGTGAGGAAGGTCGCGGGTTTGCCGTGGTTGCCGAGGAAGTGCGGGGGCTGGCTCGCAAGTCGGCGGAAGCAACGGAGGAAATTCGCAAGCTGATCGCCAACATTCAGGTAGAAACGAATGAGGTGGTCGCCGCCATGGAAACGGGAACCGATAAGGTGGTCAAGGGTACCCGGCTGGTGGATGCCACCCGGCAAAACCTGAACCAGATTACGGCGGTGAGTGCCCAAATTAGCCAACTGGTGGAGGCGATCGCCCAATCCACCATCGTCCAGGCCCAATCAGCGGAAACGGTGACCCATACCATGCAGGGCGTGGCGGAAATTGCCAACAAAACCTCGGTTGGGGCCAATCAGGTCTCCCTGTCATTTGAGGAGCTACGCAAGGTGGCGCAAACCCTGCAAGAGGGTGTGAGCCAGTTTAAGGTGAACTAACAATTTATTCTTCATCATGGCTATCAACCCTGAGATCCGCGACCAGGCCTATCTGTTTTTCGTGGAGGAAGTGCCTGAACTGCTGCAAGCCCTGGAGTCAGGCTTACTCACCCTGAGCCAGGATCGCAGTACAGCTAAGGTTCACAACCTGATGCGGGCGGCACATTCGCTCAAAGGGGGCGCTGCCAGTATCGGACTTCAGGCGATCGCCACTCTGGCTCACCGCCTGGAGACGATCTTTCGCGCCTGCTACAGCGACACCTTCGAGATTGATGCAAACCTGGAGGATCAGCTCCTTCAAGCGTTTGACTGCCTCCGCCTGCCCCTGATTGAGCAAATCGAGACCGGCAGGTTTGATGCCGAGGCGACTCTGGCGATCGCCGAACCCATCTTTAGCCGGATTGAAGACTACTGTGGTGAGGCCCTCAACCAGTCGGAAAGCTATATCCCCAGCTCCGCTGACCTGGGGATAGACATGGTGACTTCGATTCTAGAAGTGGATGTGGATCAGGGGATCAAGCGGCTGCAAACCGTGGTGGCTAACCCCCACAGCTATGAAGTGGCGGGGGAACTGCGGGCACAGGTGGAGGTGTTTGCGGGATTTGGCGAAATCCTGAACCTACCGTGTTTTGAGGAAATTGCGGCGATCGCCAAGCAAGCGCTGGATCAGCACCCCGATCGCGCCCTGGAAATTACCCAGCTCACCCTGATCGACTTTGAAGCGTCTCGACAGGCCATTCTGGCGGGCGATCGGACACCTGCTAATCCAGTTTCGCCAGCCCTGATGGCTCTGGCTAATCGGGCTGCCATCCCTGACTTTGAAGACACTGAAACGCCTTCTTTTGAGGCGGAAGCAATTGTCCTCGATCCGGTAGCGGATGATATCCCTTCAGTATGGGAGGACTTTTCTTCCTTCATTGACCCGGATTTACCCCAAGAAGTTCCGGATGGGGAAGATTGGGAAGATTCCGAAGATTCCTTCGATGCTCTGCTAGAGAAGCTGGAAGCGGAGCTGAGTGTAAACAACCACTTCGATGGGGAAGTGGCGACGTTTGTCGATCGGGACGCCTTTGATCACCAGCTTGCTCCAGAAGTTTTTGACGGTGAGCACTTTAATAGTGATGCTTTTGATGGCGAGTATTTCATTAGCGAACACTTTGATAGCGAATACTTTGATAGCGAGCATTCTGATAGCGAAATTTTTGACAGTGAACATTCTGATAGAGAACACTTCACTAGCAACCATCTTGATAGCGAAATTTTTGACAGTGAAATTTTTGACAGTGAACACTTTGACAGCGAGCATTTTGACAGTGAACACTTTGACAGCG
This sequence comes from Synechococcales cyanobacterium, assembly GCA_035285585.1. Lineage (GTDB taxonomy): Bacteria > Cyanobacteriota > Cyanobacteriia > CAKZMO01 > CAKZMO01 > JAYKGU01. The sequence continues at coordinate 1,048 of JAYKGU010000289.1, read as the reverse complement.
AATATTTCACTAGCGACCACCTTGATAGCGACCACTTTGACAGCGAATACTCTGATAGCGAGCATTCTGATAGCGAACATTTCACTAGCGAGCATTTCACTAGCGAATCCTTTGCAGGTTTCCCTGACCTGAATCATGAAACTGTCGGTCATAAAGTCGTCGATAGCCAAATCCTGCATTCACAAACACCTGGCAGCGACGTTTTTGATAGCGAGATTTCTGAAGAGCTTCCTGAAGAGCACTTTGACGTCGATACTTTTGACCTGGAAGACCTGCCATTTGATGAGCTGGGTGAGGCAGAACTGGATGCCATCGAGGCTTTGTTTGCACCTTCTCTACCCGATTTGACTGACGATCAGGGCCTTGATCTAGACGACCCGGAACTGGAAGATTCAGCGCCTTTTCTCCTGTTACTCAATGACAGTTTGCTCAATGACAGTTCGCTCCATGACAGTAATGACTCAAATGACCCACCCTCCCTCAAGGCGGAGGTTCCATCGAAACCCCAGATAACACTTCAGGAGCAACCCGCCGGGCAAAGCGCGCCTGAGCCGACCTCCGATCCTGGCCCAACGGCTCCTCCATCCAGGGGCGATCGCCCATCCAGCAAAGTTCCCAACAAAGGCGGTAGCCTGGTGCTGTCGCCCCGACCCTCTCACCAGCTTTCCGTTGCTCCATCCTCGCCGCCACCCCTGCCCACCCGACCTGCCCTGGTGCGATCGCGACCGTCCTCCCGCCGCGAAACCGCCGCCACGCCCCACCTGACGACACGGGTTGATTCCGAACGCCTGGATCGCATGAACAACCTCGTGGGCGAGCTATCCATTAACCGCGATAGCCTATCTTTGCAGAACGAACAGTTGCGCGGGGTGCTGCGAGAATTGCTTAACCGCTTTAGCCGCTTCCAGGAAATGGCGAGTCGGCTTCGGGATATGTCTGATCAGGCGATCGTGGCTTCGGATCAGTACGGCCAAACGATTCGGTCAAACCCCAAGCAAATGCCGCAGTTGCAGCAAACGGTTGCCCCAGATCCAGTACTGAGGAATGG
>JAYKGU010000288.1:0-3732 GCA_035285585.1 Synechococcales cyanobacterium | reverse complement strand
ATTGCCATTGGTGGCTTTAGCCCCCTGACCGGATTCATGGAAGAAGCCGACTATAACTCGGTTGTTGCTACCATGACTCTGGCTAATGGGTTACCCTGGTCGGTTCCCGTTACCCTCTCTGTCTCCGAGGAGGAAGCAGCACCTCTGGAAGAAGGAAGTCTGGTTCGCCTGGATGACCCCACTGGAGAGTTCGTGGGCATCCTGCAGCTAACGCAGAAATATCATTACGACAAAGTCAAAGAAGCAGTAAACGTCTACCGCACCGATGAAGATAAGCACCCTGGTGTGAAGGTGGTCTATGACCAAGGACCAGTGAATCTGGCGGGGCCTGTTTGGCTGCTGGAGCGTAAGCCCCATCCCCAGTTTCCAGCCTATCAAATTGATCCGGCTGAGTCGCGGGCCATGTTCCGGGAGCGTGGTTGGAAAACCGTCGTAGGCTTCCAAACCCGCAACCCTATCCACCGTGCCCACGAGTACATTCAAAAATGCGCTCTAGAAACAGTTGACGGCCTCTTCCTCCATCCTCTGGTGGGTGCCACCAAGAGCGACGACATCCCTGCAGATGTACGCATGCGCTGCTACGAAATTATGGTGGACAAATATTTTCCAAAAGATCGCGTCATCCTGGCGATTAATCCCGCCGCGATGCGGTACGCTGGTCCTCGGGAGGCAATTTTCCATGCGCTTGTCCGGAAGAACTATGGCTGCACCCACTTCATCGTTGGGCGCGACCATGCGGGTGTGGGTGACTACTATGGCACCTACGATGCCCAGTACATCTTTGATGAGTTCGAGCCGGGAGCACTGGGAATTGTGCCCATGAAATTCGAACATGCCTTCTATTGCACGCGCACGGGCACCATGGCAACCTCCAAGACTAGCCCCAGCACCCCCGAAGAGCGAATTCACCTATCGGGTACTAAGGTGCGGGCAATGCTTCGCAATGGAGAGCTACCACCTGCTGAGTTCTCTCGTCCGGAAGTTGCTGCTGAGCTGGCGCGTGCCATGAAGGTCACCGTGGAGGTCTAAAGCGTTCAGTGAGATTACGGCGGCGAGCATTTTTGCAGCAGGCATCGTTGGCTCTGGCAACGTTAGGTGTTAGCCAGACGGGGTTGTCTCTGATGGCCAGCCGCTGTCAACAGGTTCTAGCAGCGCCAACCTCTCGACGGTTGGCGCTGCTTGTGGGTATTAATCAATATCCAGAAACCGTTTGCGACTGCCCACCCCTGCGAGGGGCAGCCCTGCAAGGTGCGGTTACCGATATCGATTTACAGCGAGAACTCTTAATTCATCGATTTGGCTTTCAGCCTGCTGATGTCCTCACCCTCAGTGATGGAGAAGCGACCCGGTCGAATATTGAGGCAGCATTCGACTCCCACCTGGTCGCTCAGGCTCGCCCAGGGGACGTGGTAGTTTTCCATTTCAGTGGCTTTGGGAGTCGGGTACGGCTCCATGCGGTAGATGGGCAAACCGGGTTGGTGAATCAGACGGATCCTGTCCTCATCCGTAATAGCCTGGTACCGGTGGATGGGTTACTGCCAACCGAGGAAGCCCCACTCATCAATGACTTGATGGAAGATACCCTGGCGCTGCTGCTGCGATCGCTCCAAACCGAAGAAGTTGTCACCGTCCTTGACCTGAGCTATGCCCAACCCAGCGCTACCCTGGTGGGCGGATTGCGGATCCGTTCCCGGCCAAGCGTCCCCAGTGGCCAGTTGAACCCAACGGAGCAGGACCAGCAGCAGGTGCTGATCAGCAAGCTGCGATCGCCCCGAAAAGCGATCGCCCCCTACTGGGATCCCACTCAGTTACCAGGCGTCATTCTCACAGCCTCCAGCGATAACCAAATTGCCGCAGAAGCTCAATGGAATGGGTTTAGTGCAGGCCTCTTTACCTATGCTCTGACCCAGCAGCTCTGGTGGACAACCCCCGAAACTTCCATCAGCATCAACCTCAGTCAGGCAGGTGGCACCGTCGAACAAGTTGCTGGTGTACAGCAGCGCCCGACGCTGATGCGGGGGGGCAGGAAACCGCCAAATTTTGATGGGCTATCGTCCAGCATGGGTATACCGGGCGGAGCGGACGGGGTTGTCGTCGGGACCGATCAGGAAGGAGATTCAACGCGCGTTTGGCTGGCGGGTTTACCCGCAGTGGTGCTGGCAAACTATGGGGCCAGCTCCCTACTGTCTGTCGTCCCGTCGGATCCGCTAAAGGCATTAGGGCTAGACAAGGCCGCCTCATCTGATGCTGTCGCGACCGAGGCGATCGCCCCTGAAATAGCAGCCAGTGAGCCGCCGCTGGCAAAACCGCCTCAGGCGGCAGAACCGTCTGGTGGTTCAGATCCAAAAGCTCTCAATCCAGCTAACGCCGATGGGCATCTGCTGCAGGTGCGATCGCGGGATGGGCTGTACATTAAGGCCAAGCCCTGCTGCCGGACGGGATCCCAAAAGCTGGTGCAGACCGGACAACTGGTGCGTGAAATTCTGCGGACGGTGCCGCGCAATATTGGGCTAACGGTCGCCCTGGACTTTAGCTTAGAGCGCATTGAGCGGGTTGACGCCACCAGCGCGATCGCCGGCATCCCCAAAATTAACTCTGTGGTGGCTGGTGAGCAGCCCGCTGATTGTTTATTCGGTAAAGCCATGCCGCCCGTGAGAACTGCGGCTGCCTCACTGGCGACGGGCACGACCTCGTCTGACGCCACACGTTCAGCAGACACACCGGTGCCCCCCTCTGGTATTTCTCCAGGGAACAAAGTCTATGGGCTGTTCAACCTTGGACGCACGGCTATCCCCAACACTCTAATTGAGTCAGAAGAAGCTGTTAAGACTGCTATTAACCGGATGACGCCGCAGTTGAGAACGCTGCTGGCAGCAAAGCTTCTGCGTTTAACCACTAATCAGGGCACCTCTCGACTGGGAGTGAGAGCCACTCTGGAGATGGTAGCTCCCCAGGAGCGCATTTTGATGCAGCAGACCACGGTGCGGGCCAGGTGGTCGCCCCCAGACAATCGGCTGGCCACGCTGCTGACAAGCCAGGGGGAGGTGCCCTCCCTGCCCATCGGTAGCCGCATTCAGTTTCGCGTTTTGAACTACAGCGATCGCCCGGTTTACTGCATCTTACTGGGGGTTGACAGCGGCGGAAATGCCACGGCCCTCTATCCCGCGATTCCCGATCGCAGCAGTGAAGCATCAACGACCCCAGGGGATGGCATCATTGCCCCCGGTGAAATCCTCACGGTTCCCCAGGCCAACATTTCCGCCGAGTGGTCGATTAGCGGTCCGCCGGGCCTTGCCGAAACCCACCTCATCTTCAGCCAGACACCCTTCTCAAAGACGGTCAAAGTTCTGGAAAAGGCGATGAGGCCAATGGGCAACAGTCGACGGTTGAGCCTGGTGAGCGACCCCCTAGCGATCGCCGAAGCAGTTCTGGATGATCTCAGCCACTCCAGCCTGACGGCAGAATCCATTGCCGGACTTGACATTCCCTCAGACGTTTACGCCCTTCATGTTGATCGTTGGGCGACTCTAAGCTTTATTTATCAAGTGGTTGACGCCTGAGGCTATTTCAGTTTAACTGGGCTGTTGCCCAGAAGATTAGCAAGCCTGACCAAAATCATTGGGATTCAAGCCCCGCCCTTCCAGGGCGGCTTTGGTTGCGGACGTACTCTATCAGCACCGCCAGCGGCGCACCGCCAACGGAACTAGCTGAGTAACTGGGACTCCATAGCGC
>JAYKGU010000287.1:0-25731 GCA_035285585.1 Synechococcales cyanobacterium | reverse complement strand
GCCTGCTGGATGGCTTTCTGCAAGCGCTTGATGGCCAGGGGATACTCGGCCCGCACGTAGATGTAGCCGTGGTTGGCTCCGATGGCGTATCCGGCGATCGCCATTCCCTCCAGCACCAGATGGGGGTCGCTCTCCAGCACACTCCGATCCATGAAAGCCCCAGGGTCGCCCTCATCCCCGTTGCAGATCACGTACTTCTGATCCCCCGGCATCTTGGCCACCGTGGCCCACTTCAGCCCCGTGGGATAGCCGCCGCCGCCCCGGCCCCGCAGGCCGCTGGCGCTGATTTCGCTAACTACCGCTTCAGGGGACAGGTCATACAAAGCTTTGTAGAGGGATTCGTAGCCACCAGCGGCGATGTACTCCTCAATGCGCTCGGGATCAACCCTGCCGCTATTTTCCCGGACGATGCGCATCTGGCGGGAGAAGAAAGGATGCTGCATGTCGCCTTTGATGGCCGTGGCGGTGCCGCCGTGGAGGCTGTCGATGATGCTGGCGGCTTCCTCGGGCTTCACCTCTTCGTAGAGGGCGTTGTCGGGGTCGATTTGCACCAGCGGGCCGCGACCGCAGAAGCCCATGCAGCCGACGCCCACGACCTCGACGCGATCGCCCAGCCCCGCATCTTCAACCGCCGTTTGCAGATTGCCCATGACCCCCATAGAATTGGCCGCCCGGCAGCCGGTGGAGGTGCAGCAGTGGACGCGGACTTCTTTTTGGCGCGATCGCTCCGCCGCCGCTACTTCGCGCAGTTCTGTTAAATCCATTTATGCCTCCCACTCTTTCACTCGCGCCAGAGCCGCCTCCGGCTCCAGCTTGCCCGCCACCGTACCGTCAAACACCACGGCAGGAGCGATACCACAGGCCCCCAAACAGCGGGCCGCCATCAGGGATACCTTGCCGTCTTCGGTGGTCTCTCCCGCCTCAATGCCCAGCTCAGCCTGGAGGGCATCCATCACCTTGCCGCCCCCTTTGACGTAGCAGGCCGTGCCCATGCACACCACGCAGCTATGGGCACCGCTGGGTTTCAGGGAAAACAAATGGTAGAAAGTGGCCACCCCATAAACGTGGCTGAGGGGCAGCTTCAGGCTCCGGGCCACGTAGGTGAGCACGTCTTCTTCCAGATAACCAAAGGCTTCTTGAGCGGCGTGAAGGACTTCAATCAAAGCATCAGCCCGATACTGCTGCCGCTTCATAGTGATATCAAGGCGCTTAAAGCGCTTATCCCCGCTGGGATGGGATGCCTGATCTTTGCTTGGCGCTTTTGGCGCGTTACTTTGAGGACTTGCCGCAGAATTGGAGCTGGCTGGCTCCTGAACGGACGTGGACTGCATCGTTTTCTCCTTCACCTGTAGCGGACTGGACATGGAGACCTGTCTGCATCACCCTCAACAGCATCAAGTCTTTCAACCCAATTGAAGGCTCAGACGCGATCGCACTCACCACACGCATCAAATTGCGCAACTTGAATTGCACAACTTCTTAATGACATTCCTTGAAGAAACTTGAACTGATATTTGAACCAAATTTGAAGTTATCTATCAAAATAGGGATTCGAAACCGACTACATTCTTGCAAATCTACAGAGCTTTAGGCGATTTCTTAACAGGAATTTAGCTCTTGGTTTTTTGGCAAGGTTCTTAACAAATTTGTCAACCCAAATGTTGTTTTATGGGTTGATCCAAACGAGAGCATGGCATTGCCATGCCCCTATAGGTGGAATAATTTACAGATTATTTAATTCACACCCCTAAAGGAAGGGAATGAAGGTGTTGAGCAGCTTGCGTACCCGCAACAAAAAGATCAGCTGCTGAAGATCGGAGGACAGGGTAGGCGGGTATTCGGACTCGGCCAGCTCAGCCTCAAGGAGGGCGTACTCCGCTGCCGTCAGCGCTTCCCCATCTACGGGCGATCGCGCCTCCAGAATAATTTCCGCGCGGGCCACCTCTTCGGGAATGTCCTCTGGCGGGGGCAGGGCGATCGCCCCAGGAGAGCGCACGGTGCCATCAAGGGCGATCGCCACCAGTAATCCAGCGGTAAGGGACATCAGGTGTCTGGAACGGTGCATCATGTACAGACCCTCACTAAGACTCCTCATTGGATTCGCTGGCCCAGGCCTCTACCTCGACGGCTTCCTGGCGCTTCAGTTCCCGCATGGGGAGCATCTCCAGAGGAATGCCCGATGCCGCTGGCAGTGCTGCGCGGGGCGGAGAAGTTATTTCGGGCTGATAGTCAGGATCGCATTTCTGCCATAGCTCAATCAGGCCCAGGACAAACCCAATCCCCAGGTATGAGCCACCGCTAACCAGAATGAGATCGAAGAGAAGGGTTAAAAATGTTTGCATGGCTGATGAGGTCTGCTGCGCGATACGAACAATGTCGGTTCTCAAGAACCAGGTGACAGGATGGACACGCAGGCAGCGCCCCATCCCCGCCTTTATCATTTAACCGCATTGGGGATCACGGCTGCAGGGAGCTGGGAAACGGCGATCGCCAGACAACAGAGTTCCGTCTGATCGACCACCGTGGGGAGGAGAGGTAACTGGGAGGGTAAACCAGAGGGTGGTGCCGCCATGGAGTTGGCTCTCTACCCCGATATCGCCGCCGTGGGCACGAATGATGTTCCAGCTCAGGTAAAGCCCCAGGCTCATGCCCTTGAGCTGCCGCGACTCAGGACAGTCAACCGGCAGAGAAAACAGGCGATCGCACCGCTCCTGGCTCATGCCAACACCATTGTCCGCGATCATGCAGGTGAGGCGGTCGGCCTGAACACTCACCCGTACCGTCACCGTGACCCCTGGCGGGTTGTGCTGGAGAGCATTGGTTAGCCCCTGTTCCAGCACCCGCTGCACCTGACAGGGATCAATGCGCAGAATGGGCCAGGTGTCGGGCAGGTCGGTCATCAGGGTGGCGCGGTTTTTCTCCAGCAAAGGCGTGACGTGGGCGATCGCCCGCTCCAGCACCTCCCGGAAGTTTTTGGGTTGTCGCTCCAGAGCCATGCCCTGCTGGCGAATGGAGTAAATTTCCTGTAGCGCATCCAGCTTGGCCAGGTGCTGTTTGCCCGCATTCACAACTTTGTCCAGCACACAGCGGGAAAGCTGCACCGAGTCATCGGCCTGCTCCTGGAGCGTCTCCCAGAGCATCACCATGCCCTTCACCGTTGTGCTCAGGTCGTGGGCGATGGCATGGAAGAAGAAATGGAGCAAGGTGTTTAGCTCCTGCAAATCCCGCATGCGTAGCTCCAGCTCCACCGTGCGTTCGGCCACCTGCTGCTCCAGGCTGGTGTTGAGCCGCTGCACCTGGTGGTAAAGTTCGGCCTGCTGAATGGCGATCGCCACCTGGGTGGCCAACCGTTCTAGAAGCTGAATTTCCAGGGGCTGCCACTCGCGGCGATCGCTGCACTGGTGAGCCACCAGCACCCCGTAGAGCCTGCCGTCTACCATGATCGGCACGCCGATGGCCGCCTTCACCTGGTAGCGATGTACGCATTCGTTCAGAAAGGAAGAGGCAGGAATGTCCCGGACGTCATTGATGACCACCACAGGGGCGTGCTGGAACATGCGCTGCACTTCGTCATAGACGCACTCGTCCGTCTCCTCTCCCATCACGGAGGAAAACTCTGGGGCGACAGATTCGGCCACGGCGATGCCCTGCTTATCGGCATCGAACTGGGTAATGAACACCCGCCCCACCCGCAAAAACTGGCGCACTTCCGTCACCGTGGAGTTGAGGATTTCCCCCAGGTGGAGCGACTGGCGGATGTGCAGCGCAATCTCGCCCAGCAGGCGATCGCGCTCCGCGACAAACCGTAAATCGGCCTGAACGAGCTTTTGCTGAGTAATGTCGCGGGCCGTACACAGCAGGCAGGCCTCCCCCTGGATGGGCACGATTTCCAGGGAGGTGGAGGTGATCAGCATTTCGCCATTTTTGCGGCGGAAGACAATTTCTTCGTTGCGGATAGAACCCGTCTGCTGCATCTGGCCAACGACGCGATCGCGCTCATCCGGCGTCAGCCAGAGGTTCAGGTCAATTGAGGTGCGGCCAATCACCTCTTCCCGCCGATAGCCCGTAAGCCGGAGAAAACTGTCGTTGACTTCGAGGAAGCGCCCATCCGCCAGGGTGCTCAGGGAAATCGAATCGGGGCTAAATCCAAACGCCTTGGAAAATCTTTCCTCCGATTCCCGCAGGGCGATCTCGGCCTCTTTCTGGTTGGTCACGTCCTGCACCGTCCCCGTAAGGCCGTGGCCACAAACCGCCACCTGCTCACTGATCAGACGCTCTGCCCCGTTTGGCAAGACGATGCGGTAGTCGAGCTGGCAGGGGATTTGCTGAATGAGGGCCTCGGTTAAATCGGCCTGCACCCGCTCCCGGTCAAGGGGATGAACAACCGCCAACAGTGCCTCCAGCCCCGGATTAACCATCTCGGGCACCAGCCCCAGCAGGGAATACAGCTCGTCTGACCAGTGCCAGGTTTGGGTGAAGATGTCGTAGTCCCAGTTGCCCAGGCGGGCGACCTGTTGGGCATTGGCGAGGCTGGCTTCGCTGCGGCGCAGACGCTGCTCGGTGTCCCGCCGTTCGGCCACCGCTGAGGCCAGCAGCAGGGTGGTGACGGTGACCAGCCCCATAAAGGTCTGAAGCAGTAAGATGGGCTGGTTTTGCGTGACGCTGGCCTGGGCCACAAAGGGGCCGTAGCCTTCCAGTGCTCCCCAAATCGCCACGCTGGAGACGAGGAAACTGCCCAAAACCGCCAGGGGTTGGCCGAAGCGCAGCGCCCCCCACACCAGCAGGGGAAAGGGCAGATATTCGATGGGATATTGGGCGATTTCGGCTCTGACGGGCACATGAAAAATGCCCCAACTGATGACCAGAAGCAGCCCAATCCAGACCAGCCGCTCGGCCATCTGCCGCGGGGGCAGCGGTCGGGGAAAGCCCGATCCCCACACCAGGATCAGCGAGGTAATGACCAGAACGGCCATCCCGTCCCCCAGCCAAAAGGTCAGCCAGAAGGTTCGCAGCTCGCTGCGGCTTAGCTCTCCTAAAAGAAACAGGGTGATGCCGTTGATGGTTGGGCTGATGGTCGTCACCAGCACCGCTCCCAGAAGAACAAACCGCCAGACGTCGCGGAGACGATTGAGGGACGGGCGGAGGTTGACCCATTGCAGCAGGGAAACGCCAACCACAGCTTGTAAGGTGCTACCACTCACCGTACCCACAGCTTCCAGCAGGGATGCCCCATGGGAAATGTCAATCCAGAAAGCGCCAATGGCCACCCCGGCCCAGCGCGATCGCCCCATCAGCAACAGGGCCGCCATCGCAATGCCCGCAGGCGGCCAGACGGGTGATACCTGACCCCACAGGGCGGGAATGGAGAGAATGAATTCAGCGGTGGCGAAATAGGCGAGGGCGATCGCGCCAATCTCTATCAGATAAGGCCAACGGTGCGGTTGCTTCAAAACGTGCATTAAAGGTCAATAGCCTCGTGCGGCTGGGAGTCTACAAAAACTGGCATTTGACAATGACCCAAAAACTGGTACAGGGCGGCTGCACAGCGACGAGATTTTCCTCAAGGGTAGACAGCCCGGTGGACAAGCATTGTCCGGTCGTCCCCTGGCGATCGCCAGCAGCCCATCAATTGGACGCATGGCCAGATGGGTGCGTCTAATTGTTAGCTTATTCGTATAGACGTAGATGACTAGTGTCCTGCATGACAAGCAGATAGCCGCTCGCTTTAGATAGCTGAACGTGACACTCTGTGAATTGACCTTAGAATGACTGAAACCCAGGTGCCACGGCTTCCCCCAACTGGATGAGTCCCCCTTCAGCCAGGGGCATGGGCGAGCAGGAGGGGATGGGAAAAGGGGCGATCGCCCTCTGTCTGCTCGGCAGCTATAGCCAAATCATAGCCAAATCATAACCAAACCATAACAAAAGGCTGGTCGCCTGCCCGAAGCACTGCAACCAGCCCATATCTAAACCAGGCTTAACCAGATGTGAAAACGTTCTGCGAAACGCTCTGAGGATACACTACAATCGCATGTGCCGGACAGGCTTCGTCCAACCGACTCATCCGTCCGGAGGATGTCTGCTCCATCCTGCCCGTCGCGTTATTGACTGCTAACCCTTATGACGAACCCAGAAATTACCCCCGTCTCCCCGCCCGTTGCCCTGACGATTGCCGGGTCTGACAGCGGTGGTGGGGCTGGCATTCAGGCTGATTTGCGCACCTTTGCCTTCCATCGCGTCCACGGCACCAGCGCCCTGACCTGTGTCACCGCTCAAAATACCCAGGGAGTGAACCGGGTGGATGCCCTGCCCGCTGCCGCCGTTACGGCACAAATGGAGGCGGTGGCCAGTGACATCGGCGTTCGGGCAGTCAAAACCGGCATGTTGCTGAATTCAGAAATCATCACCGCTGTTGCAGACTGGGTCACCGCTACCCCGCTCCCTAATTTGGTGGTAGACCCGGTGATGGTGTCGCGGACAGGGGCACAGTTGCTTGCCGACGAGGCGATCGCCGCCCTCAAAACCCGACTCCTGCCGCTGGCCGTTCTTCTGACCCCCAACCGCTACGAAGCGCAGATCCTCAGCGGCCAATCCATTCAAACCCTGGAAGAGATGCAAACCGCTGCCCAACAGATCTTCTCCCTGGGGGCGGCGGCGGTGCTGGTGAAGGGGGGCGGCATGGCTGGGGATCTGCGGGGGGTGGACGTGTTCTACGATGGCGATCGCCTGGAAACCCTCTACCAGGAAACGGTGGCCACCCAGGACACCCACGGCACCGGCTGTACGCTCTCAGCGGCGATCGCCGCCAATTTAGCTCTGGGACACGATTTATTGACCGCTGTACGACAGGCAAAAGCCTATGTCACTACCGCCCTGCACCACAGCCTGCGCATCGGCAAATGGCAGGGGCCAGTGGGCCACTTCTTTCCGCTGCTTGAGCGCTTCTAATACTCAACTCAGGTTCCCATCAGGATTGCTTCACTAACCTCCAGTAGGGTAAAAATCACGGGCGCAGTCACCTGCGCGCTCGTTGACGGACTTTGTGGTTGTAGGGCATAGCATTCATAGAGGGAATTCATGAGGTATCGACAGCGGCACATCAGGATGAGGGTTGCCCCCATGCGGCAAAACCAATTAGTAAGCAAGCAAATCAAAAAAGTTGGGCTGGGGGTGGCACTAGGTATAGGTGCGGTGTTGCTGGCCGCTACTCCGGCGATCGCCCAGGAAACCAGCGGCGGCTTTGCCCCCCAGGACTGGCTGGCCAGTGCGCTGCAGTGGGTGCAGGGGTTGGGAACGGTGGGGGCGATCGCCTTCATCGGTCTGTATATCCTGGCTACGGTGGCCTTCCTGCCCGGCTCCATTCTCACCCTGGGGGCGGGGGTAGTGTTTGGCGTGGTTCAGGGTTCCCTGCTGGTGTTCGTCGGCGCAACTTTAGGGGCTACCGCTGCATTTCTGGTGGGGCGCTACCTGGCGCGGGGCTGGGTGGCCCAAAAAATTGAAGGCAACGCCAAGTTCAGGGCCATCGACCGGGCCGTGGGTCAGGAAGGTCTGAAAATTGTGCTCCTGACGCGGCTCTCCCCCGTATTTCCGTTTAACCTGCTGAACTATGCCTTTGGCCTCACCAGCGTTTCCCTGAAGGACTATGTGCTGGGCTGTGTGGGCATGGTGCCCGGTACCGTGATGTACGTCTATCTGGGATCGCTGGCGGGAAATCTGGCGATGATTGCGGCGGGGGATGCCCCCGAAAATGCCGCGATTCAGTGGGCCATTCGGATCATCGGCTTCATCGCCACCGTTGCCGTCACCCTCTACGTCACCCGCGTCGCCCGCAAAGCGCTGGCCGCAAGCGTCGAGGATGAGGCTGCCCCCGCACCATCGCCTCGCCCATTGGAGTCAACTGCTCACTCGACGGTGTCTAAAAGGATTCAACCGCTAAACGCTCAAACGCCAAACGCTCAAACGTCAAACGCTCAAACGCTACAGTTAAAAAGAGCTGCAAACCGAGAACTGAGCATGACCGAAACTACCCATCCACCCACGACCCATCCACCCACTGCTCCTTCGCCCGAAACCCTATCGCCGATGGACGAGTACAACCAGACCCTCATCAACCACGTCCATCCCCCCGACTGGGTGAACCCCCAGCCTGCCGAAACCTATGATCTGGTCGTCATCGGCGCAGGAACGGCGGGGCTGGTGGTGGCCAAGGGGGCCGCTGGCCTGGGGGTGGGCCTCAAGGTGGCCCTGATTGAGCGGCACCTCATGGGGGGCGACTGTTTGAACGTGGGCTGTGTGCCGTCGAAGACCCTGATTCGCTCGTCGCGGGTGGTGGCCGAAATGCGGGGGAGCGATCGCTACGGCATTCAATCCCCTGAGTCGGTGGAGGTGGATTTTCCAGCGGTGATGCGGCGGGTGCGCCAGGTGCGGGCCGCCATTAGCCCGGTGGATGCCGCCGCCAGTGCCCAAAAGGTCGGGGTAGACGTGTTTTTGGGGAACGGCACCTTCACCGGCCCCCACACCATCAGCGTTGCGGGTCAAACCCTGCGCTTCAAAAAGGCGGTAATCGCCACGGGGGCACGGGCGGCGCGTCCCGACATTGAGGGCATTGATGAGGTGGGCTGCCTGACCAATGAGACGGTGTTTAACCTGACGGAGCGTCCCCAGCGGCTCTTGGTGGTGGGCGGTGGTCCCATTGGCTGTGAGCTGGCCCAGGCGTTTCGGCGGCTGGGGTCGGAGGTGATTCTGTTCCACCGGGGCAGCCACCTGCTGGATAAGGAGGACGTGGAGGCCGCCGAGATCATCCAGCGGCAGTTCCTCCAGGAGGGCGTTCGGCTCATCCTCAACAGCGAGCCGACGCGATTTGAGGCGGCTGCCGACGGCAAGCGCATCCACTAGATCCAGGACGGCAAGCCGCAGACGGTGACGGTGGACGAAATTCTCATCGGGGCGGGTCGTGCCCCCAATGTGGCGTCCCTCAACCTGGAGGCGGTGGGGGTGGACTACGATCCCCACCGGGGCGTGCGCGTCAACGACTATCTGCAAACCTCTAATCCCCATATCTACGCGGCGGGGGATATCTGCATGGACTGGAAGTTTACCCATGCGGCGGATGCGGCGGCGCGGATTGTGATTAAAAACACCCTCTTCTCCCCCTTTGGCCTGGGTCGCTACAAGCTCAGCGACCTGGTGATGCCCTGGGCAACTTACACCGACCCGGAAATTGCCCACGTGGGGCTTTACGAGGCCGAGGCCCAGCGACAGGGCATGGCGACCCAAACCATCAAAATTCCCTTCCATGATCTGGATCGGGCGATCGCCGATGGCCAGGAAGACGGTTTCGCAAAAATTCTTTATAAACAGGGGTCGGACGAGATCCTGGGGGCTACCATTGTCGCCAAACACGCCGGGGATCTGATCAGTGAGGTGACCACAGCAATTGTGAACAAGGTCGGCCTGAGTAAAATGGCGGGGGTCATCCACCCCTACCCCACCCAGGCGGAGGCCATCAAAAAGGCGGCGGATGCCTACCGGCGGACGCTGCTCACCCCTCGCACCAAATGGTTCCTGGGGCTGCTTACCAAGATCTCCTGAAGATGCCTGAGGGAATAGGCGGGGCTGCCGCCGATTAAACCAGCGGCAGATGACTACAATGAATCAGAAGGAACTGGGCGGGGCTGGTCAAGGGTGCGATCGCTGCCAGTAGGTCATGTGCTTTGCTCGATGGCCCACTAGTTCCTTTCGTTCTGTGTATCCTCAAGGCCCTCCGTCATGGTTTCCATCGCTCGCAAAAACCTGTTTGAAGACATCCCCCGATTTCTGGTGGCCCAGGCGGGCATTATGTTCGCCGTCAGCCTGGTGACCATTCAACTTGGCATCCTCAATGGTTTTACCCGCTCCACCGCCCGCCTGATCGATGCCTCTGAAGCAGACATCTGGCTGGCCGCCGATGAGATGGTGCATTTTGAACTCACCCAGCCCATGCCCCTGGAAAATATGACCATCGCTAGAGGAATTGAGGGGGTGGCGCGGGCCGAGGCGCTGATCCTGTCGGGGGGGCGGTGGCGGAGCGCCAATGGCAAGATTGGGCCGCTGCGCATCATCGGGTTCGACCCCAATGGGCGGCTGTTTCAGGCGGGGGAAATTCTGGAGGGCGATCGCACCCAGGTCAGCGACCCCTTCAGCATCATGACCGATGTGACTAACCTCGGCTCGCTCCAGCTCCCTGAATTGGGCGATCAGGGAGAAATCAGCGGTGCCCCGGCCACCCTGGTGGGCCTCACCAAAGATACCCAGTCCATTGTGTCGAGCACGATGGTCTTCACCTCCCTGGAAAACGCCAAAGCCTACTCCACCGCTGGCCTCACCTCCAATGTCCTCTGCGATGTCCAACCGGGGGGTGGCCTGGACTGCACCACCACCTACACCCAGGCCGACGAGTCGGAGCCGATCGCCGAGCCGCAGGCGCTCACGGTTTCGGACCCCATCTCCTATGTGCTGATCGAGGCGGCATCGGAGCAAGACCTGGACGAACTGAAGCAGCGCCTGGAAGAGGCTTTCCCAGAAGCCCAGGCGTTAACCAAAGCCGAAATGGCCTCCAACACCCGCAACTACTGGCGGCTACGCACGGGCATCGGCTTCATCCTGGGGCTGGGGGCTACGGTGGGCATGGTGGTGGGCATGGTGATCGTCGGCCAGATCCTCTACTCCTCCGTATCGGATCACCTGCGGGAATACGGAACGCTCAAGGCCATGGGCGCTTCCGACCGGATGATCTACGGGGTGATTATTGAACAATCCCTCTGGATGGCGGGCCTGGGCTATGTGCCCAGTATGCTGCTGTGTCTGGGCCTGGGCACCTGGACCTACGCCACCCAGGGCATCATGATTTTGATTACGCCCACCATGGCCGCCGGAATTTTTGGCATCACCGTGATTATGTGCGTGGGGTCGGCCCTGTTTGCCATTCAAAAAGTCACCCACGTTGATCCGGCCATTGTTTTCAAGGCGTAGCGCGATCGCCTAAGCCTTTTTCACGGTGGCAATGACCTGGTTCTGGCTGAGGCGGCGCACCATGCGCATGGCCTGGTGCTTGTAGAGCAAAAACGGCAGCGCTGCTGGAAGCTGGGCCATGAGCGATCGCGCCGTATCAATGGCGCACCCCGACACCAGGGCAATGTCCGCTGCCCCATCAAAGGCCGCCTGGGAGGTGAGGGCCGTTTCCACGATCACCTGCCAGCGCTTGGGGGCCAGTTGCCCGTGCTCGATCTGCCGTAGCCCGTCAATGGCGGCCAGCACCACGAGGCGATCGCCCCCATGCAGGCGGGTGTCGTCCGACGGCATCCACTTGGGCAGGGCATCGGGAGCCGATCGCTGGTGCAGAATGGGCACCACGCCGTAGCCGTAGGCAATGTCCGCCAGCAGCAAATTACAGAGGGTGTCGTTGGCTTCAATACTGTATTCCGTGACCAGGACGGTGCGGCTGCCGAACCGCAGCAGGCTATTGACGTTTTCGCCAAAGGCCGCCGCCACAAACGCCTCCGCCGCCAGGGCTGAGGCACAGAGCACCTGGGCATAGGGAAAGAGCTGGGCGACGCGATCGCTAAAGCGGCGGTTGTAGGTGCGAATCACTAAGCGGCTGGCCGGGTTGACCGCATGCACCATCAGCCCCATCTCCAGGTTCTGCATCTCGTCTTCGGTGACGGCAACCACGCTTTGGGAGCGGCTCAGGTTGGCTTTTGCCAGGGTGGCGGTAATATCCCCAGACAGCAGGGGCATCTGGGGGAGGAGGGTGGGGTCGGGGGCGGTTTCCACAATTCCCACCAGGGATTGCTTCAGTTCCATTAGAAGCGCCGCCACCCGCCGCCCTACCCGTCCCAGGCCGATGATCACCACATGGTTTTGGGGCGGCACGGGCGGACGGCGGTTAAAGAACTGGAGTCGCCAGGTCAGCAGCTTTTCCGTCAAAACGGCGTAGAGCACCCCCACGAAGGCGGTGCCTGCCAGGGTCAGCAGCAGCCCAAACAGTCGCAGCCACCAGGGCACATCGATCGTAATGGGAATATCGCTAAATAGATCGCCAAAGCCCCCCAGCAAGAGTACCGCTGCGGCGTAGAATGCCCCCACAAACGATGCCTCCGGGTAGTAAGTCCAGAACAGGAGGGTGCCCACGGCCAGCAGCCCCACCACCACCAGCCCGCAGATGAGGATGACGCGGCGGATCTGATTTTCGTAGCTTTTGCGCCAGAGTTGCCGCAGCAGTTGGCCCGGTCGTCGCCACAGGGGAAGGGTGCTCCCCAGGGCATCGGCATCGGTGTCGGGGACGGTCGGATCAGCCGCTGCCCTTGTGCTTAAAGCCGGGGTCGCTTCCACCAGCACCAGCACGTCCCCCGCCTGCACCATAGCATCCGGCTCCCACTGGTAAAACTCGTTGGCGATGGGCAGATGGGGAGAAGTCGGTAGCCTTGAGGCCACCGGAGTGTGGCTGAGGACGCGACGGGTGCGCGTATTCAGTTCATGGAGCTTGCGCACCTGGCACCAACGATCGCCCGCCTGCAAATGCCGCCGAACTACCTGAACGAGCTGGCCCTCCAGGGTGAAAAACCCCAGAATGTCCTCATCCAGGGCCGCCAGGGCAAAGGCTGGAGCCGAGAGCTGGGTCGGCTCGAAGGCTGCGAAGTTGCCAAACTGCTGGTTGAGCAGCTCGTTGAGATTTTGCTTGGCCGATCGCACCACCAGGCGAATGGTTGGGTTCAGCAACCGGGCCGCAAATGCCGCTTCAATATTCACCCGCTCGTCGCTGGTGGCCAGCACGATCGCCCGACAGTTTTGCACCTGGGCCTGCATAAGCAAATCGCTGCGGCGGCAGTCTCCCCACAAAAGCTGCTCCAACAGGTCGGGCACTTCGGGAATCTCCCACTCGTCCGTCGCGTGCCGCTCAATGGCGCTCACCGCCACCCCAAACTCCTTGAGGATGAGGACGCAGTGCTGGCCCAGGCTGCCCAGGCCACAGACGATGACGCGATCGCCCCCGCCCCCCGCCGCAGTCCCCTGGTTATTCATCCCACAGACGGCGACGGTCTCGCCCCTTGAGACGATCATGGGCATCGGCCAGCAGCGCCGGAATTTTCAGGTCGGACGGACAGCGGGGCAGGCAGTCGCCACATTCTGTACAGCGATCGCCCCGCCGACCGGGAAACCAGTGGCCCGCATTCTCAAACATGCCGTAGCGGTAGCGACCAAATTCGGTCATGTCGTAGGCCGCCGCCAGGTTCCGCAGCCGCAGTACTTCCGGGATGTGAATCTGCTCCGGGCAGGGCAGGCAGGCGTAGCACTGGTGGCACTGGTCGGTGCCCAGGGCCTGGGCCTGGTGCTGGTCTAAACGCTCCAGGGCGGCAAGTTCCACTTCAGTGAGGTCGCCCTCCCAGTTGGCCTCCGCCAGGGGCTGATCCAGCTCTGCTGGTACGGCAGGCCCCACGCTGAGGGTGGTGATGCGGCGATCGCTCAGCAAAAAGCGGTAGTTAAGGGCCAGGGGCGACAGGGGAGCGCACAGCTCCGCCAGAGCCGGGGGCGGCGTGTAGAGCATACCGCCTTTGTCGGCGGGGGAGATGATAAAGATCCCCATGTCCTTGGCGTGGGCCAGATCCAGGGCAGGCCGGTGACGCTGAAAGAAAAGATAGTAGTGGAGATTGACGAAGGCGAATTGGTCCGTGGCGATCGCCCGCAAAATAATCTCCAAAGGCGCATGGGTGGAAAAGCCCACGTGGCGCACCCGGCCATCGTCCACCGCTCGCTGCACCGCCGCCATGCAGCCCGTCGCCGCCTCAATCCAGGCCAGGTGTTCCCAGGTATTGACCCCGTGCAGAGCCAGACCGTCGAGGTAATCCAGCCCCAGGGTGGTCAGGGATTGGTCAATGGCCCGCTCCATTGCGCCAGCGTCTGCCGTGGGCACCATTTTCGAGGTGATGAAAACGTGCGATCGCGACGGCAGCAAACCTGCCTTTAATGCGGTTCCCAGAAAATATTCGCTCTGCCCATATCCCCGTGCCGTTTCAATATGGTTGATGCCCTGATCCACCGCCGCCTGAATCACCCGATGGGCCGTGTCTTCGGAAGCCAGATAGCGCATCGTCCCCAGCGAGAAGACTGACAGATTGTGATTGGTTCGACCAAAGCGACGGTAGCGCATACCACCTGCCCTTGAGATGTCTAGGTCTCCTCGCTGCTAATGCGGCCCCGCTCTGAGAAATCTTTGGGGCTGAGGTTAGAGAGGAAGTCGCGGAATGCCTTGCGCTCGGCCTCGTCGGCATCGCGGTCTACCGGAATGGAGGCGTCGGCGATTACCTCTTCCATCACCCAGATGGGGCTATCGGTGCGCAGGGCCACGGCGATCGCATCGCTGGGGCGTGAGTCAATTTCTTTGCGGGCGTCACCTTGGCGCAGGGTGAGGGTGGCATAAAAGGTGTTGTCCTGGAGGGAGTGAATCACAATCCGCTCGACCTCAATGCCCCACTCTTCAAGGACGTTGACCATCAGGTCGTGGGTGAGGGGCCGGGGCGGGGTTTGATTTTCCAGGGCGTTGATGATCGCTCTTGCCTGATCCTGCCCGATGAAGATCGGGAGTCGTCGCCGGTCTGCCGTATCTTGCAGTAAGACAATTGGGCTACGGGTCGCTGCGTCGAGGGCAATTCCAGCGAGTTTCATTTCTAGCATTGACTTAGCCTCCAAAATCCATTAGCGGGTGGGATCAAACAGGGGAACGGGCGCAAGCGGGGATCGGGGTGGGTAGAGTAAACCTGAACCAAGGAGTGATCCTAAATTAAGGATAGACGCAAATTTGGTTCCCAGGCGGGGGTGAACCAGCCTCTCTGACCTCAATCCGCTTCCTCTACTATGATGGCCAGAAGAAATGAATGCGCGATAAACCCCTGATCGCAAATTAATAATTCAAGGAAATAAATTAGCCACCAATGACCAGCGCAGCTTCACTGCATTCTGAGTAAATGCCTTTATTGAACTCCAGTATGCCCTGATCCGGAGGCGGATCTGTAGCGGCGCTTTCCAAAGTTTAACCAAAAGATAGATTCGCTAGCAGGAGGGCCACTAGGGCTGAATCACAGCGTCTGACGGCTTGAGCTGCCATTAGCCTAGATTTTCTCTCTTTTTCTACCAATTTTGCCAACATTTACCCCTAACTGCCGTGTTTACAGGACTGATTCAAACAACGGGCACCCTCCAATCCCTCAGTGACCACCAGATCCAAATTGCCTGGAGTGCCCATGCCCCTGTTGCCTTCAAAACCACTATGGAGCTGGGGGACAGCATTGCTGTGGACGGAGTGTGTCTCACGGTTACCCAAATTCTGGCCAACGGGTTTGTCGCTGCCGTCTCCCCAGAAACCCTACGCCGCACCACCCTGGCCCACCAACCCCTAAATGCCACCGTCAATCTGGAGGCATCCCTGCGGGCAGGCAGCAAGCTGGGCGGTCATTTTGTCACGGGGCATATCGATGGCGTGGGTTACCTCCAGTCGGCGGTGGCGATCGCCAATGCCTGGGAAATGGCCTTCACCGTCCCGGATACCCGAGTGTCGCGCTACATCGTGCCCAAGGGCAGCATCGCCATCAATGGCGTGAGTTTGACGGTGGCCGACTGCAATGCCGAAGGATCCTGGTTCACGGTGGCAGTCATCCCGCTCACCTACGCTGAAACCAATCTCCAGTACCTGACTTCCGGCAGCCCGGTGAACCTGGAAGGTGATGTGCTGGGCAAGTATGTGGAGAAGTTTTTGCGGCTCGGTCCGGCGATCGCCCATCCCGCTTCAGAGGCGCTGGAGCACTGGGAAACCACGATGGCGGAGGATAGGGCTGCCCCCATCACCTCGGCGTTTCTCGCCGAACACGGCTACCTCTAAATAGGTCGGCACAATTAAATTCATGTTAGAAAACCGGGGGAGCGCCACGGCGGGGCGCTTCCCCGGTTTTCTAACCTTCGTTTTTCAATGCAGTTCTACTTAGTCGGCATTTGGGCAATTGGAAAAATTGATATATATTTCGGTAGGATGGTCTTCTGTAGAAATAGCAGGCGATCCCCGCCGTTAGCCCGTGCCCAAAAAGCTCGATTGGTGGTGTCAGCAAGAGCCAGAAACCCGTGTTTCTACGGTGATTTCTGTCTCATGGAAACGTGAGGAGTGAGAAGTCCCATGAATCAATTGAGTGGCGCACTAACGCTCTTTTTCAGCCTCATGGTTGAAGCGGTGCCGTTTTTATTAATCGGCGTGCTTTTCTCCAGTGCCCTCCTGCTGTTTATCGACGAACAGAAACTAATTGCTCTAATGCCTCGGCAGCCTCTCCTGGGGGCCTTGGTCGGCAGCCTGCTAGGGTTTATGTTTCCCGTCTGCGAGTGCGGCAATGTCCCTGTGGCGCGACGGCTGCTGATGCAGGGTGCGCCCGCCTCAGTGGCCATTGGGTTTCTGCTAGCGGCTCCCACCATCAATCCCATCGTGCTGTGGGCCACCTGGACGGCCTTCCGCGATCAGCCCGAAATTGTGGTGCTACGCTTTGTGCTGTCGCTGCTGGTTGCTATTACCATTGCCTGGGTTTTCAGCCGCCAGACGGACATGCGTCCGTTTCTACAAGATTTTTTGGCCCAGATGGTGCCCGCCCCGCCCCGGCAAAAACAACAGCCCAGCTGGTGGATCGGCGCACCCCCACCATCCCCTCCATCCACTTCTCCGCTTCTGCAGTCGGGCACGTTCCTGCTGGGTTCGGGGCGATCGCCCCAACGGCTCGATGGCCCTGGCATTATGGCCCTATCTTCGGGGCAAACCCTCTCCCAGCCCCTGGCGTCACGGTTGGTGCTGATGCTCAATAACGTGGTGCAGGAGTTGCGGGAGCTGGGGGGTATGCTGGTCATTGGCAGTGCGATCGCCGCCATCGTGCAGGTGGCTGTCCCTAGGGAAATCATCCTCAGCCTCGGTCAGGGGCCAGTAACCTCGATTCTGGCCATGATGACCCTGGCCGCCGTTGTGTCCATTTGCTCTACCGTCGATTCCTTTTTTGCGCTATCCTTTGCTTCAACGTTTACCAGTGGCTCCCTCCTGGCGTTTCTGGTGTTCGGGCCGATGATTGATGTGAAGAACATCGGGCTGCTGTTTTCAATTTTCCGCAGTCGGGCTATTCTCTACCTCTTTGCGCTAGCGGCCCAACTGACGTTTTTGTTAACCCTCATCCTGAACCTGTATGTGAGCTAGTGATTTGAGCTAACAACATGAGCTAGATTAAATTTCCAAGACCGGGCCATCCCAGCATTTCTAGTCGATCAGGTGTTCTCGCCGGACACAGCTTTTTTCCCTCATGACTGTTCGATCTCGCCCTCCTCGCTTCCGCTCCCCAATGCCAACACCCCGCCCACCTGTCTCTTCATCCTGGTTGGGCTACCTCGATATTGCCGTGGTTCTGGTTTGGGGCGTTTTGCTCCTGAAGTATCAGGTCACCGGGGAGATTTACTTCCTGCTCCACCCCGACTACATGTGGTTAGCGACGAGCGCCGGAGTGGGGCTACTGGGTCTGGGCGGCTTCCTCATCTGGCAAGCGCTACCGGCATCTCGATTCTCGTCCCGGCGATCGCCCCTGGCAAACGTTCAGCACATTTCCCTCTTTCCCCGTAGCTTTAGCTGCCTGCTGCTGATCACTGTGGGGGTGCTGGGGTTGGTCATCACCCCCCGCCCCTTTGCCAGCGAGATTGCGCTCCAGCGGGGGGTCACCGATACCCTAACGATGACGCGCTCCCAACCCCAGGCGTTCCGAGCAACCAACCGACCAGAGGAGCGATCGCTGATTGAGTGGGTGCGCACCCTCAACGTCTACCCCGAACCCGATGCCTACGCGGGTCAGCGGGCGAATGTCCAGGGGTTTGTTATCCATCCCAACGAGCTGCCCAATGATTACCTGATGATTTCCCGATTCATCATCACCTGCTGCGCCGCCGATGCCTATCCGGTGGGCCTGCCGGTCAAGCTGCCCAAAGACCGTTCGGCCTATCCCCCCGATCTCTGGTTTCAAGTTCAGGGGGAGATGATGACCGAAACCCTCAACGGCCAGCGCCAGCTTGTTATCAAAGCCACTTCCCTGGAGGAAATTCCCGAACCCCGCAATCCCTACGACTACTAGGGGGCATTTGACACGAACATGACCCTCATCCCCCAGCCCCTGCTCCCAGAGCGGGAGAAGGGGTTGGGGGATGAGGGAAAAGCCCGAACAGCAAGGGGTTCAGGACTTATGTGTACTTAGTAGCCCGCTTTGGGAGAGGGGTTTGGAGTGAGGGCAAAAGCAACCTCCATGCCAAGTGACCCACCCGGAACAAGCCTCACTCCTTAAAAAGGCACATCCCCATCACCCAGATCATCCAGGTTATCGCTGAAGGGCTGGCGTGAAGCGTCCTCGCCATCGGGTTCACCAGCGGAGTGGCCATTCGGCGGCAGATCCAGGCCATCCTCATCCGGGTCGATAATCTGGCCATTAAACATTTGGGCAAAGCTTTTGGCAGCGCGGGTCACCTCGTCCTCGTCCTGCCAGGTTGGCGGGGTTGGGGATAACTCGGAACTGGGGCGATCGCCCGCTGCCATAGACGGAGACATAGGTGCCGTCGCGCCCGATATCTCACCCGGCGAGGTGGGCGGCTCGGAGGGAGGCGGTGGAATGACGGGCGCTCCAGCCGGTAGGGCCGGTGGCTGACCTGGCGGGAGCGCTGCATGACGAGCGGGGGGAGGCGTCGGGGCTGCTGGTGGGGAAGGCGGACTGACGGGCTGTGCCGGACTTTCGACCTCCGGAACCGCCTTAACCTCCAGCCTGACCCGCACCGGAACTCCTTGAACCTGGGCAAAGGCCGCCTCTACGTTCGCCACCCTTGGCTCTGCCATCTTCATTAACGGGGCTGCCTTGATGCCCACGCGAGCCGTGTTGCCTTCTAGCGCCAGCAGGTGTCCATGCTGCTGAAACAGGGCCTGGGTAAAGGGAGGTCGCACATGCACCAGTACCTGCTGCCAAATCTGGTCCAGCTTTTGCTGCTGGTAGGCGGCAAACCCTGAGGGCGTGGGAGTCCGGTCTACGGGAGTCGGGTTGATGGGCGTCGCGTGGGGAATGGGGGCAGCGGGCTTGGGCTGATGCACCAGCTTTGAGCCAGGTTCGGCCACAGGTAGCGGCTCATCGAGTTGAGCCACTGGCTCAGGTGCCTCCAGGTCGGGGGCAGGCGCTGCGGTCGGTGTAGGGCTTGCAGGCGGGGGTGCTGCGGTCGGTGTGGAAATGGAGTCTGGGGTGGGGCTTGCAGGCGAGGGCGCTGCGATCGCCCCTGGCGTTGTCGAGCGATCGCCCCCTGGCGCTTTGGTCGTTTGGCTCTCCGGAATTTGAGGCGGACGGGCTACTGTGGGGAAAAATCCAGGACTGCTCTGGGGTTTCGGGGCACCGATGGCGATCGCCGATGGCAGCAGCCCCAGCAGCGTCATTTCCAGCCACAGCCGGGGTTGGGTCGTGTTTTTAACCTGTACCTCACTGCTGCGCAGGTGCTGCTGCCCGTGCAGGATGGTGCCGATGGGCAGGGTCTGGGCCAGTGCAATCATCTCCCGCCAGGTGGAGGGGGTAATGGCCACCAGATCCTGGCGATCGCCCGCCGTTTTGGCAATCAGCAAATCTCGATAGAAGCTGGCCAGATTTTGCAGCACAATCAGAGGTTCTCGCCCCCGATTCATCAGGTGGCGGGCCTGGTCGAGTACCGCCGCACCGTTATCCTGGGCGATCGCCTCCACCAGGGCCAGCAAATCCCGCTCCGGGACCGCTCCCACCAGTTCCCACACCCGCTCGACGGTGATTTCCCCCTCCAGCAGACTCAACTGATCCAGCAAACTCTCGGCGTCCCGCAGCCCCCCCTGGGAAATTTGAGCCACCAGTTGGACAGCGTCAGGGGTAATGGCGATCGCCTCTTTGCTGGCGATCGCGCTCAGGTGGGCCACCATGGCCTCCAGGGCAATACGGCGAAAGTCAAACCGCTGGCAGCGGGAAATGATCGTCGCCAGCACCCGCTGGGGGTCAGTGGTGGCCAGCACAAATACCACCCGATCGGGCGGCTCCTCCAGGGTTTTTAGCAGGGCGTTGAACGCCGCCGTGCTCAGCATGTGGACTTCGTCAATGATGTAAACCTTGTAGCGGCACTGGACGGGGGCAAACTGGGCACGCTCAATCAGCTCCCGGATATTGTCTACCCCCGTGTTGCTGGCGGCGTCGATTTCAATCACGTCCAAGGCTGACCCCTGGGCGATCGCCCGACAAATGGCGCAAACTCCACAGGGGTCATCGGTTGGCTGCTCCCCGGCCTGGCAGTTGAGCGACTTGGCGAGAATGCGGGCGCTGGAAGTCTTGCCCGTTCCCCGTGGGCCGGTGAACAGGTAGGCGGGGGCAATGCGCTGCTGTCGGAGGGCATTGCTGAGGGTGGTGGCGATCGCGTCCTGGCCCACCAGTTGGGCAAAGGTCTGGGGACGATATTTGTGGTGCAGCGGCTCGTAAGTCATCAAAGGTTGGAAATCTGAGACAACAGCAATCTGATCCTAGTCGTTTGCTCCTGAGCATGGCGATTTTCAATAAAACTCTCCCGGCGATATATTCAGCAATCCAGCGCATCTGGAATAGGGCGAATCGGATCTGCCGCATTCCCAGCTCAGCCGCTATTCTGGTGGTGAATCGTTCTTGTTCGTCCCACTAATGCTAGACACGTCACCCCCACCCTCAGCCCCCAAACAAACCTACAACGGGGTTTTCACCCTGCTCCTGATCAACCTGGTTGTGTTCTTGCTGGATCATCCCCTCGGCCTGCCGCTGGAGGTTTTCTACCTGAACCACGCCAATCCCCAGTGGTTTCAGTTCATCACCTCCATGTTTTGCCACGCCAACTGGACCCACCTCTCCAGCAATCTATTCATGCTATACATCTTCGGCAGGCTGGTCGAGGAGGAGGAGGGCTGGCTGGGGGTCGTGGCTAGCTATTTAATCACGGGGTTGGCGGCCAATCTGCTGAGCTGGGTGCTCCAGCCGGGTGCCATTGTTTCCCTGGGGGCTTCGGGGGCTGTTTTTGGCCTGTTCGTGGTCAGTGTGCTGATTCGCCTGAGCCTAAACTGGCGCAGGATTGTCGAAGTGCTGATTCTGGGACAGTTCGTGGTGATGCAGGTGATTAATGAAATTCAGCAGGTCAACGTCGCCGATGGGGTTAACCGAATTGCGCACCTGGGAGGTGCTCTGGCTGGGGTGGCGCTGATTGTGGGGTTGCGCCAGCTGGTGGGCGGCAGGGGAACCGACCTTTAGTAAGGGAAAATTCCTCTTTAAGAGCTTCGGATCTGCGTTGAAAATGTATTAGGAAAGCGATCGCCACCAGCTTGTAAACTCGCCACCAGCTTGTAAACTCACTTCAACTACCCTATCTCTGTAATTTACCGGAGCTTCATGTAGCGGCTTAAAAAATCCCTCAGCAAAGCCCGTAATTGAAAAATCTGTAGGTGAATAATTTCCTGGTATACTAGCCTCAAACTGAGCATGGGCGCGATCGCCAATCATTCGTATCCCTTATCTAATAATGGATGTAGTCGCAGCAGAGATTGGCATCTGTCCCTGTCTAGACCACTTTAAAGAAGCGATACAAATTAGTCTGAGGACTTGTGCTGATGATTCCTTGGGCTAAATGTGGAACATTAGAGAAGACGAACGGAACGGATTCATCTATCTAATCTCTGAAAGTTTTTTCTGTTTGCCCATGAGGATCCTGTCCTGCAGCCCGCTGGCCTAAGTCTTGGCCGCTGGCATACGCGGGATTCTGAAGAACGTCCCAGTACAAAAATTCCCTTTCCTTAGCCTCCTCAATCGCTCCTACCAGCCCCTGGTAGGACTCTTTGATGATGGTTCAGTGCAGTCAGGAATGGGCGTTCACTCAAATTTTTATCCCCATTCCTCAGCTAGAAATGCTCCATGGCATTTCCAATTCAGGGTGCAAACTTTCAGTAATTAAATTTTTCCTTCCTAATCACGCTAGCCTATTTCGAGGGAATCTATGTCAACAGTTCTAAATAACAACGTCGAGAGCGTTACGGTTAATGCGGACGGAGGCTTTGAGGTCAAAGGCTTCGAAGATCAAAAAAATACTTTCACTGGATCGGGCAGTAACGACGTCCTTCTGGGTGGCGACAAAGGCAACGACTTTTCTGGTGGCGATGGCGACGACTTTATCATCGGCGGCCAAGAAGTCGATAACCTGAGCGGCGACGACGGCAACGACAGCATGAACGGTGGCGGCGGCGATGACACCCTCAGCGGCGGCCAGGGCAGCGACCTGATCGACGCAGGTGATGGCAATGACCTGGTGCGCGGTGACGAAGGCCGCGACCAGATTAACGCAGGCGCAGGCAACGACATCGTCAGCGGCGGCAACTCCAGAGACATCATCGACGGCGGCAGCGGCAACGATATCGTCAGCGGCGATTCGGGGAACGACATTATCGATGGTGGCAAAGGGCGCGATCGCCTGTCCGGTGGCACTGGTAACGACCAACTGGTAGGCGGTGCCGGTAACGACACCCTGATTGGCGGTGATGGTCGAGACACCCTCAAAGGCGGCAAAGGCAAGGACACTTTTGTCTTCGATCTGGAGGACTTTGACGGTAAGCCCGATCGCATTCAAGGCTTCAGGTCTGGCCAAGACCGCATCATCATCACGGGAGTGGGCAACAACGCCGAAGTCACCCTGGAGGGCGGCAAACTCATTGTTGATGGTGACATTATTGCCAGGGGGGTTGGCAAAGCTAAAGAGTCCGACGTCAAGATCGACAACGACTTTGAGCTGTTTTAGGCGTTTTCTGAGGAAAAATTCACCCCCGGTTAAACGGTTGGTAGGGGCAGATGGTCATTTGCCCCTACGTCGTCGGGTAATGTAGTTGGGAGGCGATCGCCTAAACCTACCGGTTAATCGGGCGATTCATTGGGTCAGCGGCATAGTCGCGATCGCGGGCATCGGTTGAGGCTGAGCGGGCGTCCAGGCTCACTGGCCCTGCCCCGTAGTAGCCCACGTAGACCAGCGCACCGATTAGGGACAGGTTTTTGAGAAACGCAATGGTTTCCCCAGGATCTGCCCAGAATTGGTGAAAGAGCAAGGTTGTTGGTACCAGGAAGATAATGAGAAGGGCAGCTCCCCAACGGGCTTTGAAGCCAAGAATCAGCGAGAGGGAACCCACAATGCAGCAAAACACATTTCCCAGAACTGCTGGCCCTGCCAGAGCGGGGGGAATTAATCCGGATCCAGCAATGCTCTGCTGGGTGTCGCTGAAGGTGATCAGATTGTTGATGCCCGCATATAGAAAAATCGAGCTAAGCAGGGCGCGACCGACCAGGGGTAAGTATTTGGGTAATGACATCGAGTATCTCCTTAGTTAAATGAGCGTTAAATGAGCTGAATGGCAGAACAGGGTTGGATGGCACTGATGCCCGAACGAACAGCGTGAGGGCGAACTTTAGGAAAAATCCTTAACGACTCCCCCTAAAATTGGCCCTTCAACAGAGTGCTAACAGGCGGTGTCCTGGTGAGTTACCTCTGTGACGGGTCGGTCGGCTGGTGTAATAATCAGTCGGCTAGTGCCCTCGCCAAAGAAATAAGCTTTTAGCCAGTTAAACAGCACCCCCAGGCGATTGCGCACACCGGGCAGGTAGAACAGGTGAACCTCAAGCCAGAGAAACCAGGCCAGAAATCCCGTAAAGGCAAACCGACCAATTTCACCAACGCCCGCATGGCGGCCAATGATGGCCAGACGACCTTTGTTGCGATACTCAAAGGGTTGCGGCACCTGACCACGTACCTGCCGCAGGATATTTTGAGCGGCAGCTCGACCCTGCTGTATGGCCTCCTGAGCTACCCCCGTTAGCGATTCGCCGTCCACCTTGGCCAGGTCACCCACGGCATAGACCTGCGATCGCCCAGCCACCTGTAGGGTTGGCGTCACGAAAATCTTATTTCCAGCGACGGTTTCTACGGGTTGGTGAATCTTCGGCGGTGCGCCTTTGACCCCTGCCGTCCAGATCACCGTGTGGGTAGGGATGGTGGTTTCTTCCCCCAGGTGTACCGCTGTGGGAGTGACCTGACTGACGCGGGTGGCCAGGTGAACCCGGACACCGTGGCGACGCAGCCACCGGGCCGTATAGTCACCGAGGCGCTTGGGGTAGCTTTTGAGTAATTGTTCGCCCGATTGCAGCAAAAAGATCTGGATAAGACTGGCATCCAGGGTGGCATAGTCGCGCTGCAGCAGCCCCGGCAGCAGTTCGGCCAGCGCCCCCGCCAGCTCCACCCCAGTTGGGCCACCGCCGACGATGACAAAGGTCAGCAGCCTGCGGCGTTCGGCCTCATCCGTGGTTTTGGCCGCCTGCTCACAGCAGCGCAAAACGTGGTTGCGGATGGCGATCGCCTCAGCCAGACTCCGCATGGGCAGAGCGTGTTTGGGGGCACCGGGAATTCCCAAATACTGGGACTGGCTGCCGGTTGCCAGTATCAAGTAGTCGTAATCCAGGGAAACATCGGCGGTATGGAGGCGTTGACCTTCAAAATCTACCGATTTCACCTCAGTGTTGAGAAAGTGCACCGCTAGGGAACGGCGGAAGAAGCGGCGAATTGGGTAAACCACCTGCTGCGGATCGACGGTGGCTGTGGCCACCTGATACAGCATGGGGATGAAGGTGTGATAGTTATTGCGGTCAATCAGAACCACATCTAAACCAGATTTAGACAGGGTTTTAGCCGCTTCAATGCCCGCAAAGCCCGCCCCCGCAATGACGACTCTGGGTTTTGGCGATTGCATGACTGGCCCTCACGAAGTCAAGTCTAAGAACCTAATCCAAAAACCCGCGAGGGGCCTGGAAATCCAGAAACTCCAGCGAGTTTTCGGATAGGTGTTAAGTAACTTTTCTTCATGCTAACTTTTGTTTATTAAATTTTCATGAGACCCCTCCCCGCAGATCTCACACCTCAGCTAAGGCACTTTACCAGCCGTGATCTCGGAATCATCTAAGCTGGGCAACTGCCTGGTTCGTCAGCAAAACGGTATTGCTGAGTAAGTCCTCCACCGTGACCCGGAGGGTGCGATCGCCATCGACCCAAAACTGGAGCTTGATGCGATCGCTCCCCGGATATCCGGGCGGGTTGAGCTGGGCCAGACTGCGGGCACCTTCCCGGTCATTGAGGGGCTGCACCTGGGACGGCCCCTCCGAAATGCTGCGGGTCATCAGGCGATCGCCATCAAAGTAAACTTCAGTGCGGGCGGATTCGGTGCCCATCTCCCCAACCACCAGCTCGATGCTGGGCTGATTGTCCACCGACGCTCCCAAAACTAACTCAATGGGCGCATCCATAGGATAGGGCTGGCCCTTGGAAATGATGGGATGCCAGTCGTGGCGATTGTGGCGGCGATTCCAGTAGCGAATGCCGTAGCCGTGATAGAGAAAATCCTTCAGATCCATTCCCTGGCTCAACTGGAGTGCACCATGGGCGATCGCTTCAAAGGGGCGATCGCTGCGAATTTTGTCGGCTGGAAAGTAGCCCCGAATCCAGTCTTGCACGGCGGGAATTTGGGAGGTGCCGCCCACCATTAACACCGCACCGATGTCCTCCGGTTCAATTCCCTGCCGCCGGGCCTGCCGCAATACCTGGGTCATCGACTCG